>NZ_BROD01000001.1:309807-619615 GCF_024345225.1 Clostridium sp. TW13 | reverse complement strand
TTAATAATTCATTAACCCTTTCTTAATAATAGATAAGTAATAGAGTATATTTTTCACCACTTAAGTATATTACTTAGTACATTCAGTATACTCTCATATTTGCTTAATATTAAAGCATATTATATATAAAAACTATAATGTATTAATCTATAAGCATCCTATATTTTGTAGTTTTTTCTATAACTTTAATGATGATATTGACTTATTATCACCAAAAACTTTATACTTAAAATAAGCACTAATAATTCTAAATATATTATTAATATAAATAATAGAGAGATTTAGGGGAAACAGATGAAAATAATAAATAAAATTTCCAACAAAATAAATGATTATATACCAAGGTATGCCATTGTGCCCTTAATGTTATGCGTGACTTTTAACTTTTCTGTATACTGGGGTGTACGTTTATTTTATGATGATAGAATTTTTCATGACTTGACAACTTATTTAGATGAACGAATACCATTATTACCTATATTTGTAGTGATTTATTTAGGAAGCTATGCTTTTTGGATTACTAACTATATATTAATTAGCCGTATAAACAAAGAGCAATGCTACCGCTTAATAACAGCAGATTTGCTAGGTAAATTAATATGTGGTCTTATATATATACTATACCCTACTACTAACATAAGGCCTGATATAACAAGTACAGGAATTTTTGTGGACATGCTTAAATTTCTATATAGCATAGATGCTGCCAATAACCTTTTCCCATCAATTCATTGTTTGGTTAGTTGGTATTGTTATGCTGGCATAAGAAATTGTAAAGCTATTCCTAAATGGTATCGCTGCGTTTCTTTATTAGTAGCACTAATGATATGTATTTCAACAGTAACAACAAAACAACATGTTATTGTTGATGTTTTTGGAGGAGTAATGCTAGCTGAAATCACATGGCAATTATCTTTGTATTTACAAGTCCATAGAGCAAAAAAACTAATTAATCAGGAGGCATAAATGAAAATTCTTACTGTAGTAATTCCTTGCTACAATTCAGCAGCCTATATGGATAGAGCGATAGACTCATTACTAATTGGCAGCGAGGATTTAGAAATATTAATTATAAATGATGGTTCTAACGATGATACATCAAAAATCGCTAAGGAGTATGAACAAAAATACCCAAATATAATTCGTGCAATAGATAAAGAGAATGGTGGCCATGGCGATGCAATAAACACTGGCCTTAAAAATTCAACTGGTAAATATTTTAAGGTTTTAGATAGTGATGATTGGTTTGATAAAGGTAGCTTAGAAAAAATTCTTACTATATTAAAAAACATGATCAACACTTCAAAATGTGTGGACATGCTTATTGCAAACTATGTATATGAAAATGCAAATATCAATAAATCCACAATTATTAACTATAAATGGGCAATGCCAAAAGATAAAATCTTTACTTGGGATGAATTAGGTCATCTTAAAAGCAGTGAAAATATATTAATGCATTCAGTTATTTATCGTACAGAAGTTCTAAAAGAATGTAATATTGAACTTCCTAAACATACGTTTTATGTAGATAATATTTTTGTATATAAACCATTGCCTTATGTAAAAACAATGTATTATACAGATGTTAATCTGTACAGATACTTTATTGGAAGAGAAGATCAATCTGTTAATGAAAAAATAATGATTGGACGTATTGATCAGCAAATTAGGGTTACAAAAATAATTATTGACTCCCACAACCCTATGATTTTAACCTGCAAAAAACTACGCAAATATATGATTAAATATTTGGTTATGATGATGACAATAAGTACAGTGCTTTTATTAAAGGATGGTACTGAAGAAAGCCTAAATAAAAAAGAAGAACTTTGGAACTATCTAAGTACTAAAAACAAGGCTTTATATCAGCAAGTAAATAAGTCCTTCTTAGGCTTATCAATGCAGGCTAAAACACTACTAGGAAGAAGAATTATATTATTAGGTTATTCAGCATCAAGAAAGATGTTTGGTTTTAATTAATAATGGATTTATATAAAAAGGCTCAAATAATATTGTAGTAACTCCACAATATTATTTGAGCCTTTTAAGATTTACATTGATACTCCAAAAATCGCTCCGGATATGTATGGTATTAACCAAATTATCCACACTACAATACTAAACTTATGAAATTTAGCCTTTGCTTTTTCATTATCCTGTAACAACACAACGGTTGCCCAAACTGCATGAAAAAGCATAAGTATAATTGCAAGTAATCCTGTTATCCCGTGAAAATTAAGTTGAAAACCACTCTTAGCAATTTTACTCATCAAAGTAGTTCCAGTTGTATCAAAAATCAATCCTATCCAAAATATTATCAAGTGCCACTTTTTAAGTTTTCCTTGGATTTTTTCTGACCAAACTCCTATGGTGTAAAAAACAAGCGCTAAGCTAATGGTAACAATTGCATAAATCAGCATAAATAATCCTCCTTAGTATTAAACCACATAAAAAATATCTTGTATGTTGTATCTATATATGTTATATTATCATATAATTAGGTTGATATCAATTTAATTTTTATAAATATTATTTAAATTAATCTAAATATTTTTAGGTGTTTTACACACCATATAAAGGAGTTAATAAACATGGATAAAATAATTGATTTACTACAAAAAAATAATGTTGGGATTTTAGCAACCTCTGAAAATAATAAACCACACGGCAGACCTCAACATATTCATTTGATAAAAGACGGTAAATTTTACTTTACCACTGCTAATGTAAAAAATGCATATACTCAATTAAAGGAAAATCCATATATTGAGTTCATTGTAACTACACCAAATTATATCACTGTTAGATTAAGTGGAAAAATCAACTTTGCAGATAACCTTAATGAAAAACAGCTTCTTATTGATAATGCTCCTTTAGTCAAAAAGGGATATGAAACTGCTGATAATCCAATTTTTGAAGTATTCTATCTTGAGCATGGCGAAGCTACTTACTATGATTTATTATCTGGAAACCCATCTGAAATATTCACTATTTAAGGAGGAATGATTAATGAAAATAGAAATATGGTCCGATTTTGTATGTCCATTCTGCTATATTGGAAAAAGAAGATTGGAAGTTGCACTAGAAAAATTCGAACATAAGGAAGAAGTTGAATTAATTTTTAGAAGCTTTGAACTTGATCCAACAGCTAAAAAGAAATATGATGAAACTCTTCATGAAATTATAGCCAAAAAATATGGAATATCTGTAGATCAAGCTAAGGCATCAAATAAGCAAATTATTGAACAAGCTAAATCCCTTGGTCTTAACTATAACTTTGAAGATATAATTCCAACAAATACTTTTGATGCTCATAGATTATCTCATTACGCAAAAACCGAAGGCAAGATGAAGGAACTATCAGAAAGACTTTTAAAAGCTTACTTTGTAGAATCTTTAAATATATCTGATTACGAAGTATTAGCTAATCTCGCTTCTGAAGTAGGCCTTGATAGAAATAAAGCTTTAAGTGTGTTAGAATCTGATGATTATGCTAAAGACGTGCGAAAAGACGAAGAAAGAGCTTCAACACTAAGAATAACTGGCGTTCCTTATTTTATATTCAATAATAAGTATGCAGTATCTGGTGCTCAACCACCTGAACTATTCTTAGAAGTACTTGAGAAAGTGCAAAAAGAGGAACTTTCATCACCTGTAATAGAATTTTTATCAAAAGATCAATCCAAAGATGATTCTAACTCTGGAAACTGCTCTGATGGTAAATGTGAAATCTAACTTTTTCTTTGATTTAGGCATCTTGAAAAATAAGTGAGTGTACTTCATTACGTAAAATAAAGGTAAAAAGTTCAGAAAAAGTGTTAATAATCAAATAAAGGATACGATAATTAATATGTAATAATTTCAAAAGGAGTATTACATATGGAAATAATAATTGATAAAGTATCGAAAAAAACTTCCAAGCACATTAATACAGCTAATAAGAATTCAAAGGTTTCTTTTTCTGAATACCTAAAAAGAGACTCTATGCATTACGATAAAGATTTCAAAATATCAATGGATAAAGATCATGAAAAACAGGTCAAATCAACTAAGAAAGCTCAAAATGTGCTAAGCCTTATAAAACTTTTAGAAGGTCAAAAGGCTAAATATGAATATTTATTTAGTGTTACTCACAATAAAAGCTATTATAATAAGATAAATAGTCTAGAGATACAGATACGAGATTTGAAAAGTCAAATTGGTTCAGCTATTTCTTAAAACAAATGGAGGTGATTAGAAATCACCTCCATAACTTTCTACCGCAATTTATTTACTTTATCCTTGGTTCTACAATTATAAAATAGTGTAAATGTATTTGCTCTATTTACTACTTTGATTAATTAATTTATCTTTAAGAAGTACATGCTCCAATATCCAATTAAAAATAAATGATAGTATTTTATCTATATTCTCTTTTGGATTCTCATCTATGCTTCTAAAATCAACATTATCTAGCTGTTCTACAAAACCAGCATGCTCTATCTTTTGGCTTTCTAATTGTTCTGAATTAATAGACATCATATAATTTTCTTCTGATTGAAAATGAAATTTTGCATATTGACGTAAATCTTCTAAAATTAGAATGATCCTATCATATTTATCTACACAAAACTCATCCTTTAACAATGTATATGCATCATTACCAATTTCAAATAATCTTTTATGCTGGATATCAATTAATTCCACTCCTACAGAGTACTCATCCTTCCATACTAACATAATTCCTTCCCCCTATGAAAAAATCTAACTTATAAATTATATCACAAAATATTACATACTTTAACAATGTTTTTAATCTCTATTTTTCAATGCTTCTGCCATTCTAATTCTCTTTACCCTTTGCACATGAAAATAATTTATCACTAAGTATGATATAACTCCTATAGCTACTATAGCTACATATAAATATGCTGGTATAAAAATATCCATATATCCATTCATCTTTGCTAAGGCTAGTAAAAAGCAATATTTTAAAGCTACATAGTTTAGAGGTAACCCTATTATAAGAGACGCAATTACTACAATAGTAGTAGCATGTAAATATAATTTTCTTATCTCATTGTCTTCATATCCAAATACCTTCATATAGGAAATATATAGTGCATTTTTATCAATTACTATTTTAGTAAGTATATACATAAGAGATATATAAATTAGAATTGCAACAACAATACACATATACATTGAACTTCCAAAGGATGATGTCATCTGCTGACCTAATTTCACCATATCATTTGGAGTTATAACGGTTGCTACAAACTTGTCTTCAATATTAAGCTTTTTATTAGAAAAATATCCGTTATAATAATCCTTATTGTATTTAAGAAGCTTATTTAACTGTTCATTGTTCATAAAAATAGCAAATCCTGATGAATAATCATAACTTCCAATTATCTTTAAAGTATATACATCATTGGAATATGGATCAGTAAATTTAATATTTCCTCCAACACTAGAGCCAAGTTTTTTCATGAGACCATCTGATAAGTACACTCCTGCATTGTTTTTATCTAGTGATAATTTGCTTAGGTACTTAGATTTATCTGCTATTCCATAAGTAGAAACATCTACATCTCTTTTTCCTCCTACATAATAAGTTTTAAAAGAGTACATAGTAAACTTTTCTGCACTATCCTCTTTTATATCAACAGGTGATTTTAAGATATATTGATAACCTGCTATACTTGATTGCTTGATTTCATCAACATAATGATTAATCATAGGCTGCATGCCCAAACCAAATAGTAAAATTACACTTCCTAAAAATATTCCAATAAAAAGCATAAGATAATTAGCCTTATTCTGCAAAATAACTCTAAGACGGAATCTGCTTACAAATTTAAAAGCTGGCAATTTTACAGGTTTATTATTGGAATGCTTTTTTAAATCCCTTCTTAAAAATCTTAATGGTGATATATTTAATTTCAAAGTTAATGCTAAAATATTAATTAAAATCATAATACAAATAGGAATAATAGTTGTTAGTATGAATGCTTCCCTATTTATTTTAATTGTGCATTGTGGCAGGCTGTAGCTATTATAATACATCGCTTTAAATGCAGAAGGAAGGACTATATATCCAATAAGATTACCAATACTTGCACTCAAAAGTGTTATTATTATTGGCATTTTTATATAATGACTCAATATTTCATATTTACTGTACCCATTTGAAAGTAGCGTTCCTATTATTGGTGCTTCTTCATCAATAGTACTCATAATAATGATTGCAAAAACAAACGCCATAATTGCTATTGTAATATAGCAAAATACCTTCATCATAGGTACATCAGAACCCATATCACTCTCTATAAATGAAATGCTCTGATTATTAGCTGCTGTGCAGAAATTAGTTAGGCTCACCCCATTATTCACTAGATTCTTTTTAAGTTCCTCTGATAAATCTGCTTTTTTCTTTTTATCTAAATTCCTATCTTTAAAATGATAAGAATAGTTATATACTAAGCTGCTGTCATTAAAATCACTAAAAGCTGCATCTGATACAATTGCAACTCCAAAATACTTCGTTTCCATCATAAGATTAGAATTTTTCTCAAATAAGGAACTATAATCAGGAAGTGCTATAGTCCCTGTTATGTTATAAACTTTTCCCTTAATTTTTATAGTATCACCAGGCTTAAATGAATTGTTCTTAGCAAACAGCCTGTCTATTGCAATCTCATTTTTGCTTGTTGGAAGTTTTCCTTCCATAACAGTTGCAATATCAATATCTTTTCTCTCTTTATAAATTCTTAGGGTAGTATCTTTTAAAATCAATTCATCTGAATAATAATTCTCATACATACTTACTCCTAATTTTTCTGCCTTTGATATTGTTTCTTTGGGAATCTTAAAGTAAGAAGTAAACAATCCATCTTCTACCTTGCACTCTTTTCTATTGCTATAAAAATCCTCCTTTATTGAATCTGCTGTAGCTAAAAAGCCTGAAAGTAAAGCTATTGAGGCAATCATAATAACAGCTACAGCTATATATCTTCCAGCATTATGTTTTAAATCTCGTATTAATCTCTTATTTAGTGGATTTCTCATGCTGCACCTACCATTCTAGTTCTTTGGCAGGAACTATATTTTTATTCTCATATTCTTTTATAACCTTACCATCATGTAACTTCATAATTTTATGAGCCATATTCTTAATGGCATCATTATGAGTTACTATTATAATAGTATTGTTATATTTTTTATTTACTTTTTCAATTAACTCTAATATTTCCTTAGAAGTAGCATAGTCTAAAGCTCCTGTCGGTTCATCACAAAGCAATATTCCTGGATTCTTAACTAACGCTCTTCCAATGGCACATCTTTGCTGCTGACCACCAGAAAGCTGATTAGGAAACTTATCCTTATGCTCCCATAGCCCAAGGGTTTTAATAAGATCATCAATATCCAATGGTGCTTTACTTAAATATTCACAAACTTCAATATTTTCTTTTACAGAAAGATTGGGTACTAAATTATAGAATTGAAATACAAAACCTAAATTATTGCGTCTATAAAGTGATAATTCTTTTGAGTTCATATGTCCTATTTCTTTTCCATCTACAAATATTTCTCCTTCATCAAGTTCTTCAATCCCCCCTATAATATTAAGCAAGGTGGATTTTCCAGAACCTGAAGGCCCAAGTAATACACAGATTTGTCCCTTTTCAACAGAACAATCAATTCCTTTTAAAACCTTAACTTTATTTTCTTCCTCACCATAGTACTTAACTAAATTCCTTACTTCCAAATACATATTACCATCTCCCCAACTTTATATAGAGTTCTCACTGAAACTCGTTGAAACCTATTATTACTCTTACTAAGAAGTTTTTTATGAATAATCCTTCAGTATTTCATATGAACGATTATTCATATGTTCATATATAAATTTTATGTCTCCCTATAGCCTTTGTCAACATATAACATGGAATTATTATCAAAATAGTTAATCCTCACACTTATGTGTATGTAAAAATACTACATAACGTTCTCTTACTTATTGATAATGAATTTCAATATTGTTTACGTTAGTTAGTATACTCTAACTGTAATAAGATGTCAATAATATCTGGAAATTATTTCGAATTTATCCGATAGCTAGCATCCGTAACACTCCAACTTCTTTAAGTTGGAGATAACGGCTGCACGCTCCTGGATAAGTTCAACTAAGATTCAGATGGGGATACACCCCACTTGAATCAAGTTTCACTTGATACTGCAATTGAATATTATTAAAATTCATCTTATAATTAACTAAATGAGCAACCATAAATTATACTTAACTGCTAAGATAATTATATTTAGGAGGGACCTATGAAACTGCTTTTAATAAGACATGGACAAACAGATTGGAATGTAGAAGGAAAGATTCAAGGAAGTTGTGATATTGAACTTAATGATACTGGTATCAATCAAGCAAAAGAGTTAAGCCATAAAGTATTAAATGAAAACTACAAATTATCAAAAATCTACTCAAGCCAACAAAAAAGAGCTGTTAAAACAGCAGAAATTTTAAGCCAAGCTACTAATCTAGATTATGTCGTAATGGATGGATTAGAAGAGATTAATCTTGGAGAATGGGAAGGGCTATCCTGGACAGAAGTTAAAGAAAAATATCCAGAAGAATATAAGGAATGGTACATAAATAGAAGATACACAAAACCTCCAAAAGGTGAAGCTTATCAAGATATGCTAGATCGTGTTTTTGCAGCACTACATGAGATTATTAAAAATAATTCTAAAGATGTTGCTATTGTGACTCATAGTGCTGTAATTATGTGCATCCAATGCTATTTAACAAACACACCTTTTGATGAAATGACTAAATTTAAAACTGACAATACTTCAATAATAGAGATAGATAGTGATTCATTACTATAACTTAGAAAGGAAAGCATTTCTATGAATTATGAAATAAGAGAAGCAAATAAGCATGACTATGCAGGAATTTCACAACTTACTATGGAGGTTTATAACCTGCATCTTAAAAATAGACCAGATGTTTATTTAGATATTGAAAATCCACTATCAAAAGAGTTCTTTAATGATTTATTAAATTCAAATACCACAAACATATTTATAGTTGAAAATACTGATAACAAACAGCTTGTTGCTTATAGTATACTTCAAATAATGAACACCAAAAATCCAATATATATTCCAAAGAAATATATCTATATAGATGATTTCTGCGTTAAATCAACCTTAAAAAGAACTGGCATAGGAAAATTACTATTTAATCATATTGTTGACTATGCAAAATTAGAAAATGCTGCTGCATTACAGTTAAATGTATGGGAATTCAATCAAGATGCACTGAAATTCTACGAATCTATGGGAATGAACACAAGAAATAGAATGATGGAACTGAACTTTTAGTACAGGCTTATATAAAAATAGAAATATAGTTACATATAAAAAATGTTAACTATATTTCTATAAAACTATATAAATATTTATAGGAAAAATGCCATGTGCAGGACTGTAGTTGTCCACTTATAATGCTCAATATATGAAAATTCACTATATAAAAAATATGTAAAATTTATTATTAAATAATACACTTATTTTATTTCTATAAGTTTTCAATATTCCATAGAAAATAATGCTTTACTTCTCGTTTTTTTCTTATAGTCTTCCTTATCTTTTTTTTAGTCAATATATATTCCTCATAAATAGTTTCTGCATTAAAAATACTCTTCAATCCAGAAAAAAACATGAATAACAGGCAAAAAAAACTAAACTCCACATATTGCATTAAATCATCTCTATTTATTGTTGGTTTGTTTATCTTAGGATTCTTAGGTAAATATAGAATGTCTATAGTATTTGTGTTTATAATTTTGTTCCATCCTTCTATATTAGCTGGTTTTAAAACATGAAAATTTTGGCTAAAAATTGTAAGAATATTATTATTGGATGAATAGATAGAATTATTAACTTTGAAAGTATACTCAACATATCTAGTAGATGGTCTACCAAATCTAATTCCATAGTTAGTTAATGTGCCCTTACATACTACACCATTTTTATCTAGATCAAGGCTTTTATACATAGTGATTACATAATACATAGTCAAGATAATAAAAAAAGTTAACACAGCCAAAGTCTTTAAAAGATTCTTAATATTAATGTGAATATTTACATTGTACTTTTCTAATTTAAAATCTATAAGCCTCATAAAACCTCCTTAAATTATCTAAAAAATATTACTGAATAACAACGAAAATTCACTTTGAATATCACTTATTATAACATAATTTGCAAAATATCACATCTAGTATACATATTGCAACTCTCTCCTTTTCTATTAGATATCTATTTTGAACCTTGATTTAAAACATAACCTTCTATAAAAACATATAAATATTTATAGGAAAAATGCCACTAAAAAGCCTTTCTCACTAAATACCCTTCCCTTATATTACAAGAATTTATAAACACTTTTATTAGTAATATTGCATGTAAACTACAAATATACTATAATCTAATTAGCATATGCCAATAACATTATGTGCTAATTATAAATTATTGGAGGTCTATTCTATGAAAATTGCATTACCAACACGTAACAATAATATTGATGATCACTTTGGACATTGCGAATATTTCACTGTTCTAACATTAGATACTGAAACCAAAAAAATTATAAATTCTGAGACTGTTCAGTCTCCTGAAGGCTGTGGCTGTAAATCAAATATAGCAACAACACTTGCTGATATGGATGTAAAAGTTCTCCTTGCAGGTAATATGGGGCAAGGTGCAGTAAGAGTGTTAAATAATGCTGGTATAGACGTTCTTCGTGGATGTTCGGGAAATGTAGAAGCAGTTGCCTTAAAATGGCTTGAGGGTTCTCTTGTAGATTGTGGCGACTCATGTCATTCTCACGAATGCCATGACTAATCAAGTGAAACTTGATTCACGTATGGTTTGATTGCCATCTTAATCTTAGTTTAACTTACGCCCTCAGGTGGTACCTCGTTCAGGAGCGTGTAGCCGTTATCTCAAACTTAAAGAAGTTGGAGTGTTACAGATGCTTGCTATCGGATAAATCTAAAAAAAATTATAATCAAAACATAAATAATAGACCCATATGCTCCTACATATGAGTCTATTATTTTGTTTCATATTCTAAATTTCTATAATTGCTTTATTCTTCATCAATACAAGCATTGTTGCACTTACACCAACTTTTACAAAATCCTGCCACTTTCTTACTACACATAACTCTAGAAGAACCACAACTAGGACAACCTTCTCTGTCTTGACTATACTTTATCTCATAAATCTGTCCACATTCTAGGCACTTAAACTTACATAATTTTGTGGTATAGTTGCCGCCACTTATTTTAATTGCTTTACCTTCTGTTAATGCAATTGCTACTTTTTTTCGCGCACTATCTATAATATTTTGAAAAGTCTGTCTTGAAACTTGCATTTTTTCAGCACATTCTTCTTGATTTAACTCTTCAATATCTTTTAATCTCATGGCTTCAAGTTCTTCTACTTTTAAAATTATCTCTTCTATTTCACATTTAGGTTTTCCCAATGGCACAAAATAATCCTCTGTAGGGAAAAACTCTACCATTCTGAATTTTGTAGGTCTTGCCATTCGTATCCTCCTTGAATTTTTATATTTTCAAAACACTTTAGCTTCTAAATTCTTATCTTTATTTACTCATTTTATTATACTAAATTAAGTGAAAACTTCAAAGATGCATACTAACAAACCCACATTTATTATCACTTCGTAAATATTATTGAAATCATCTTCTAATATTAATTTTATTATATCCTATAGCTTTTTTAGGACATGCTACAGCACATTGTCCACATTGTATACAATCAGGGTGACTTAATATATCTCCTTTATAATCATACGGAACTAATCCTATTGGACATTTCTTCTCACAAACCTTGCAGGATACGCAAGCATTTGATACTTGTAGTACATTTTTGTTTTTTCTAAATTTTGAAATTATTGATGCTAAAGTTCCCATAGGACAGAAGTTGCACCAAGTTCTATGATTAAAGAATAAAGATAACCCTACACCAATAGCTGTTGTTACAACAATTAATCTATAAAACACCATGCCTATACCATAAAGGTTCCCCCAGTTTTTATATACCCCTGAAATGAACACTGTCATCATAATAGTTAAGATTACAGCTCTAAAATAATAAGACTTAAAAAACTTTGGTGGTCTTCTTTTATTGCTAAATTTAGAAATCACATTATCATAGAAACTGCCTCTAGGACATAAATTTCCACACCAAAACCTTCCTTTAAATATTGATACTATTATTGGTCCTACCATGCAGATAGCTGCCACCATTGCAAATCTTAAATCAAGTAATCCTAATACTATAAATGCAATTAGAATAATAAATGAATACTTTTTCCACAAATTCAGTAATTTTCCCACAAAAAACTCCTCCTATTTATCAATCTCTTTAGATAAAAAATATTTTTTTAATTATGTATGAACTGCTTGGCTCTTTATGATTTTAACGGATATAGCAATAAGTACTCCGTGACTTAATCACATTAATAAATATCTTATCTATTCATTTCTATAATCATTATTAGTGTTTTATGCAAAAAAAGATGAGATACTCAAAAAATGAGTTTCCCACCATAGAAACTAAAATTGCTTGAAAGCAAGCTAATATTACACTATTTTCTATTCTTCTCAATCCATTTGATAGCATAATCTACAATGTCTCTTTGTCTCATAAATCTAACTGTTGCTTTGCCAATAGTTACAATTTTTACTTCATGCTCTTTTTCAAAATCTCTGCCTATATCCTCAAAATCCTCTCCATCTACTGCTAGTGTCTCATAGGTAACCCATCTTCTTTCTCCATTAACCATCATAGCACTACTGTTAAATTCATTATGCTTACTAGGATACTTAGCAATTGCATCAGCTAAATGAATAGATGTATTTTTATCATATCCAACACCGATTAGCATTACATATCCATCTAATTGGTATAGCTTACCTATAGGTGAATCTTCCCCAAAAATATTTGCTAAGTCATGATTCTTTGTTAAGAATTCTGCATTCTTGCCAACAGCTGCAAATGATCTTGCTGGATGATCACTTCTTCTAGCATTTGGCCAAGTTCTAAGCATTTCTGCAACTGCTCCCATTGTATTTGTTGGAGTAATGTTCTTATCATAAGCAGGCCAATTATCTCTTATTATTTGGTGCCATTCCTCTGGTTCCTCCCAATGCACTCCCATTGAAGGATCAAGGTTCTTCCAAGTTTGCGTTGGCATCATAATTGTACCATTTTCTCCTGCACATTCTAGTAAAGCTTCTATTACAATTTGGGCTCCTCCGCAAACAAAACCTAGGCTATTTAATGATGTGTGAACTATTATCTGTTGACCTTCCATTACCCCCAGTGCTTTAAAACCATTTATTAAATCTTCTTTTAAAACAATCCTTCTGTTTTCACTCTTCATTTTCCCTATCCCCTCTACATTTTCTTAATACTATTTCTTCCAATTAACTCTACAGGTAGTATAACATTATTCTCCTTTATATCATCATTAGCTTGGCTAAAAAAACGAATATATAGGAATACTTCACCTTCTTTATCATTATTTTCAATTTCATCCTATCACAGCTTTGGCTTTAATACAATAGGTTAATCGCATAACTCGCTACTATTGGTAAATGTCACAATTAACTTGAACTTAACCATCTTAAGATATTACATTATCTTTTTTTAAAAATAATTCAAAAGCCACATTAATAATTATTATTATTAATGTAGCTTTCTTTTTACTAACTATTTATTAGCTTTATAACAATCAATTAATTTATATGCAGTATCAATGGTTTGTTTAGTATTGCAATTATTGGTTGTGCCTACTATATATAAGTTTTCATCTGGGCAATAAAATGCTACAGTTCCCAAGCTTCCTAAATGGCCAATCAACTCATATTTCCAATTGCATTCCATTAGGCCTGTACCATATTTCATTGGAGTAAACTGAATGTTATTGAAGTTTTGCATTTTACTTAAATGCTCTTTAGCAAACAATTTTCCATTGAAGAAGGCTTTTAAAAACATCATATTGTCTCCTGTATTAGAAACCATACCTCCAGTTGATCTTTCAGATGCATTAACAAGCGGTCTACCAACTAATCCTCTGTTAAATTCAATAAGTTGTATATTCCATTTCATATCCTTTTCAAAAAGATATGTTTTCTTTAAACCAAGAGGCTCAAAAATATACTTTTTATAGGCTTCACTTAAACTCAACGAAGTAACCCCTTCAATTATTTTACCAAGCAATTGAAAGTTTCCATCGGAATAATACGCCTTTCCCTCTGTTCCAGGAGCAAAATGAGGTGTTAACTTTTTTGTTCTATTAAGAATCTCATTAAAATCATAATATATATCGTTAACCTTAGTTGAGTATTCTTCTATACTAGCCTTATCTCCAACGTCCTCTGTAAAGTAATCAGGTAGCCCAGAAGTATGAGACATTAATTGATTCACTGTTATTTTATGAGAATAATCTACTCCATTATAAACATGTAGTTTATCTACAATATCATTACTTAAATATTTGTCAATTGTATCATCTAAATTAACCCTTCCTTCGTCAGATAGCTTAAGCATAACAGCGGTTGTGTACATCTTTGTGATACTAGCCAAGGCATACTGTGTATCAACCTTCATTTTTCCACTGGCATGACTCCATTTGAAAGTTCCATCCACAGTTTCAATTCTATAACTGGTTCCATTTATTTTATTCTCACTACATATGTTATCCAGCTCTTTATTCAATTTATCCTGAAGTTCTTTGTTTTCCTCAACTGCAGAATTGCACTGTTTTTCACCCTTAGTTACATTTCCTTGAATTATTATAAATGCTGCAAATAGTATTAATATCCCCAATATTGCCCCAACAATTATTACCCCTTTTTTCTTATTCATTTTCTCTATTCCCTCCATGCTATTCCAACTTAATTTAGCATATTGCAATAATACATATATAAAACTTCTTCCTACAAGAATATTTTCATTAAGCTATTTATTGTACTTATCATAACAATCAATTAATTGATATGCTACCTGAAGTGTTTGCTTGGTATCACAATTATTCGTTGAACCAACTATATATAATTTTTTTTCTGGACAATAAAATGCTAAGGTTCCCAAACTTCCCATATGACCAATTAATTCATATTCCAAATTACATTCCATAAGTCCTGTACCATACTTCAACGGAGTAGGTTCAATATCATTGAAATTCTGCATTTTACTTAGATGTGCTTTGTCAAATAACTTTCCATTGAAGAAAGCTTTTAAAAATATCATATTATCACTTGTGTTGGAAACCATCCCTCCTGTTGACCTTCCAGATGCATTAGAAAGTGGTCGCCCTGTTAATCCTCTAGGAAACTCAACGAGCTGTATATCCCACTTCATGCCTTTTTCAGAAAGATATGTCTTCTTTAAACTAAGAGGCTGAAAAATATACTTCTTATACGCTTCACTTAAATCTAATGAAGTAACCTTTTCAATTATCTTACCAAGCAATTGAAAGTTTCCATCAGAATAATACGCCTTTCCCTCTGTCCCAGGAGCAAAATGAGGTGTCAAATTCTTAGTTCGATTAATCAATTCACTAAAATCATAAGCATAATCTCTTATATTCTGTACAATGTAACCAACACTAGGCTGACCTTTCAAGTCTTCACTTCCATAATCAGGTAATCCAGAAGTATGAGACATTAACTGATTTACTGTTATTTTATGAGAATAATCTACTCCATTATAAACATGTAATTTATCTACAATATCATTGCTTAAGTATTTATCAATTGTGTCATCTAAATTGACTTTGCCTTCATCAGATAGCTTAAGCATAACAGCGGTTGTGTACATCTTTGTGATACTGGCTAAGGCGTACTGCGTATCAACCTGCATTTTGCCACTAGCATGACTCCATTTGAAAGTTCCATCCACAGTTTCAATTCTATAACTGGTTCCATTTATTTTATTCTCACTACATATGTTATCCAGCTCTTTATTCAATTTATCCTGAAGTTCTTTGTTTTCCTCAACTGCAGAATTCCACTGTTTTTCACCCTTAGTTACATTTCCTTGAATTATTATAAACGCTGCAACTAGTATTAATACTCCTAATATTGTTCCAACAATTATTACCCCTTTTTTCTTATTCATTTTTAACGTCCCCCATATCACTATTTTTCCTCTTTATTACTTATATTATAAATAATACTAAACAGTATGGTTATTTTCAATTTAGGCTACTAATAGTATTTACACGTATTCTATAAATATCTGCCAAAATAAAGACTTAATATAAATACATTTTTTCATTTATGCTAAAAAACTTTATTTTCTCAAGTATTTATCATGCTTAAATACAAAAAAACAAGAGCCGAGATTTTTCTCTCGGCTCTTGTTTTCTAATTTTTGATTTAACTTGACTTCTCTCAATATAATTGGGGCAACATTGTATAGAAATCATAGATTTAGGTTCTCTGCTTAATTTGCTGCTTTTACAACTGTTCCAGTTTTAACAACTTTGCATTCAGCTACTGCTCCACTTTGGAAGTGTAGTTTGAAAGTAATTTCACCATCTTTAGCTTCTGCAAAGAATTTGCTTGTGATAGTTACTTTGTTATTTGTATAATCAACAGTAAATGCATAATCATATTCTTTATAAGTTGTCCAGTTTTGAGGTCCTGCACCAGTTCCATCTGAATATACAGCTTCTAATGTAGAAAGTTTATCTCCATTAAATTGTACAGGAATGTTAAATCCATCTGTATTTCCTTCACCTGCACTTAATACTGCTGTTGCATAATGATCTACATAAACATTCCAATCAGCACCTGATGTAAATCTCATAGTTAATGTAGTATTTGTTCCATATTCACTTGTGATTAACTTATTTACATAGCTACCTTTTAATATTACAGTGTCATTAACATAAGTGTAATCTCTGCCTAATTTTAATTTTTTACTTCCATTGTGAATTGAAATTAACTTGTTACCATTTAAAGTCAATTTCATTGAAACATCCTTATTTCTATCTTCATCTTTAATGAAAACTCTATCTGATTCTGAGTATGAGCTACGATGTTTAAAAGATTCCTTAACCATATTTCCTAAAGATTGATTTTTCCAAGTATATTTAGTTCTATCTATAAGGTTTCCATTGTCCCAAAGCATTAAAGTAATACCCTTCGTTTTAGCATAATAATTAATATATTCAAAGTACTTTAATAATTCACCATTTTCAATAGCATTTGTTGATTTATCAAATCCTAATAAACCATACTCACCACATACTACTCCAATCCCATTAGCTGTAAAGTGATTATACATTCTATCAAATGCTGCTCTTAATTCTGAAACTACTGTATCGTTCATAGTAGTAGTACCAGCAATGTTTGTACTAAAAGGCCAGTAACCATAGTAATGGAAAGTTGCTATTATATTCTTATCATTGAATCCTTTTATTGTATTATATAGGGATTCGCATCTATTATCACTATCGTTAGTATTTAAAGTTGGCATAACTAGCATACGTTTTGAATTCTTCCCACCTGAATTTCTAACAATTTGATAAAATGTCTTGTTTACATCTTCAAGTATTTTTATTTGATTAGTAAGATCTCCTTCTTTAAATTGTGGTTCATTTAGAGATTCAAAACATACTTTATCAGAATAATTCTTAAAATAATCTGCTAATTGAGTCCAAATAGCTTTATATCTTTGCATTGAGGCTCCATTATCAGCACTTGAACCAATGTTATTTGCCCATGCCCATGAATCATGGTGTATATTTATCATTACATATAAGCCTTGATCAAGACTCCATTTTACAACTTCTGCATAACGATCTAAAAATTTAGGATCAATCTTATAGTCAGGAGCTGCTCCTGTACGCATATTACTTGTAAATGGAATACGAATACTTTTAAAGCCTTTAGCTTTAATTGATTGAATAAGTTGCTTTGTTACAACTGGATTTCCCCAAGATTGCTCACCTTTGTCTCCATTTGTGTCAAATGAATCAAAACTATTTCCAAGATTCCAACCATGACCCATCTCTTCTACATATTTCTGGGATACACTTTTTGCATTTGCTTTATCTGCAGTCTTTGCCTCTGCCTTTATAGCTGGTGCACCAATAATGCAAGTTGTAACAGTTAATGCGCATGCAAGAAAAATACTAGCAATTTTTTTTGTTTTCTTTAACAATTTGACATCCTCCCCTTTTTAATAATACCCTTAATTATACCTAATAATTTTTAATCATGAAATCGTTAACACTAATCACACGAATCAATTATAAATGCAAAGCACTAAGAAAAATACTTGTAAAATTATTCATAATCAACCATGATTTTTAGACATTCATACAAAACATTAATAATGTTTCAACTTTACACTATGATTATTAGTAAAAAAACAGCATTTGTTCTAATTCAAATGCTGTTATATCTACTTATATTTTTTAATTTTCTTGCTTAATTTTAATATTTTGTTTCTTAGTAATACTTTCTTGCAAAGACATAAGTGCTGGTAATGCTATCGGAAGTAGAATAAATGCCAAAATAAATAATCCAATAATTACACAAATAGCGAGTTCCATTAATACTATTATGTTGGATGGATACATTGTAGCAAATGTTCCTGCAAGTATTACAGCTGCTGACATTACTACACCACCTATATTTCTTGCTGAAAGAATTATTGCTTCTTTTGGTGAAATATTATTATATTCTTTAAAACGTGTCATTAAGAATATACTATAGTCAACCCCTAATGCTGCTATCATAACAAAGGCAAAGAAAGGCACATTCCAAGATAAACCTTCTTTTGCACTGCTGAATAACAGCTTTGAAATAGCTGCTGTTGCAGACAACGAAGTATAATATGCAGTTACCAGTAAAGATACTATATATACTGGAATCCAAAAAGATCTTATTACTAATATCAGTAATGTAAATATAGCCAATAGTACTATTACCTGGGTGAAAATTATATCATGAGTTGATATATTTCTTAAATCATATGAATTTGAAGTTACTCCTGCAATTCCAATACTTGCATCAGCAAGCTTCGTCCCCTTTAGTTGATTTTTAGTAAAAGTACTCATGTCATTTATAAGATTAATTGAATTATCAGCATAAGGCTCTGAATCTAGTGTAACAGTCAATTTTACTATTTTTCTATCTTTAGACATATACATATCAAATATTTTACTTATACTAGAACTACTGAATACTTCGTTTGGAATATAAAAACTTTTAGTATCTGAAAGCTGCTTTAAAAAGTTTCCTCCCTTATTAATGCCATCTGATATGGAACCTAATCCATCACTGCCCTTATTTATTCCAGCCTTTAACTGTGTCATTCCTCCACTAAGACTAGTCAAACCATCATACAATGTGCTTTGACCTGCTTTAATTTTATCAGTTCCTAATCTTAACTTTGCCATACTTTCTATAACTTGTTGTTGTCCTGAACTTCCCTTTTTAAGGCCTTCTGAAAGTGATTTCGCCCCATTATCTAGGTCATTTATTCCCATAACTAGCTTTGAATTTGGACTTGTATTATCAATTAATATCTTAATTCCATCATTAACTTTAGATAATCCTCCCGTAAGCATATCATAATTAGCATTAGCAGTATTTATACCTGCGGAAACCTTATCCAATGAAGAAGATAATTTTTCAATCATTACTTTTAATGTTCCCACATCTTGGTCATTAGGTAATTTTGCATCAATTTTTGTAACACTTGATTGCATCATTAAAACTAATTGCTTCAATTGTCCTATAGATTGTGGTAAAGACTTATAGCCTTGTCCAAGGGTATTATAACCATTATTTATTTCTGTTGTCTTTTCTGAAATAGTCTTCAACGTAACATTTATTTCAGATACTCCATTCCGAAGTTGCTCTATACCTAAAGCCAAACTATTTGCACCATTAGCACCTTGTGAAATACCTACATCTATCTTTTTAAGCCCAATTGTTATAGCATCCATACCATTTTGAAGGCTGCCTGTTCCATTTATTAAATCCTTAACTGACGAAAAATCTGGAGAAGATAAACCATTACTCATGGTATTAAGTCCTGATCTAACTTTATTGACTCCATCATTTGCATCCGATAAACCAGTTGCCACAGTTTGAGTTTGAGTATTTGTATAAAAGTCTTTTATCATGCTTCCTTTCGGTTGTGTCGGTCCAGAAACTTCTTTTACCCCTTTTAGACCTTTTAGTTTTTCAGTAAGATTGTCTATGACTGCTAAATCTTCATTGCTGTCCATAGCCTCTTTATTTTCTAAGACAATAGTGGTTTGCATTACCTTACCAGAACCAAATTTATCTGCAACAATGTTAAAACCTTTTACAGATTGATCATTAACACTTAAATCTTTAATATTATCAAATGATAGCCTAGTTGTATTAAATATTATTGCTGGTGCAATGATAACTGCCACTACTACTAATGATAGTATTGGATGTTTTACAGAAGTTGAAGCTGCTTTTCCCCAAAATCTACTTTCTTTATGCCCAGTTGAATTCTTAGATGGCCAAAATAACTTTTCGCCTAATATCCTCATTAGAAGTGGAGTTAATGTAAGAATTTCTATCAACAGTACTGCTATACCTATTGCAACTGAATTAGCGGATTTATAAACAGGAAATTTAACAAAAGTCAAACTAGCAAATCCCATAAAAACTGTAAAACCACTATATATTATTGTTTTTCCTGCTGTCTTATAACTTGTTACAACTGCTTCTTCTATAGAGGAACCATGTGCAAGTTCTTCTTTAAATCTGTTAAATAGTAATATGTGATAATCAGTTCCTATCCCGAATAAAACCAAAATTACAAACATCTGAGTAAAACTTGTAACTTTAAAGTCAAATTTATTTACTAGTATACCAATTATACCCATTGAACATAGATATGAAACTCCTACTGATAAAAGAGTGACTATTGGAGTAATCACTGAACGGAACATAAGTATTAATACAATCATGATAAATCCTACGGTAAGTATTCCACTTTTATCAACACCTTGAGCTACGTCATTTAAATAATCATTTTCTATAGCTAAAGAGCCAGTTATATAATGAGTCACATTTATATCTTTAATAGCATTTTTAAAATCATTTATTACTGTCTGATTGTCTCTTTTTCCTTTTTCAAAAGATATGGGTATTATTAAAGTAGTATTATCTTTTGAAAGTACTTGATCCTTAACTTCTGGTGTACTAAAAGGATCTACTATATTCGTTATTTTAAGTTTTTCCTTGTTCTCATTAAGCTTTTTGATACCTTTCTCAATATCTTTCATTTCATCTGCTGAAATTTTCTTATCATCGTTAAACACCAACAACAATGATTCACCTTTAGATGTACCCATCTTATCTAACATCTTGGAAGCTATTTTAGATGCTTCATTATCTGAAATTGTTGCTTCACCTTTTTGGTTAATTATTTGCTTTAAATTTGGCTGATTTACTGCAAATAATACAGTTATAATAAGCCATGTAATTAGTAATCCCCAACGATACTTTAGCATTTTCTGCATAAATTGATCATCCTCCATCAAAAACTCTTGTAGTCAAATATCTTCTAGATTGTAATTATTAAAAAATATCAACATAATCAAAATCATTTATTTGTTCAAAATCAAACACGTGTTGAACTTTGTTTATATGTGTATTATAATAAGCTTAATCTCTATACACAATCATCAGATTTGTTGAATGTGTTCAAAATTATACAAACTTCACTTTATTGATCAACTTTGAAATATTTTATTAAGGAGTACACTAATGGGCAATAAAGCAGAATATAAAAGTGCAATACGTTCACGTAAATTGATAAGGCAAGCATTTATTGAATTAATACAGGAAAAAGACATAGAAAAAATCACAGTCACTGATATTATTACTAGAGCGGACATTAACCGTGGAACATTCTATGCTCATTATCAAGATATACAGGCAGTTATGGAACAGATAATAGATGAACTCATATCAAAACTCAAGGAATTTCTTAGTGAGTTCCATTATAAAAACTTTTTTAAAAATCCATTACCACTTCTATTAAAAATATCAAACTGGATTGAAGAAGACTTTGAGCTATATAAAATTCTTATTAATACAAGAGGAGCTGAGGAATTTCTTATAAAGCTAAATGATATTTTTGTTAAATTGATGGAAACTGATAGCGATATACCAATGCACATTAAAAAAACTTCTAAATTTACTATTCATGCACATTTCATTGCTGGAGGATTTATTAATTTGTATCAGGTATGGCTTAGAGGTGAAATGAATATTTCTCTTGAAGAAATATCTGCAGAGCTTAGTGAAATTCTATCCACTTATCTACCATTGTGTGATGAATAATTCTTATGCAAATAGTGTAGTCTTCAATATTGAATATAAAAAACAGCATTTGTCTTTGCACAAATGCTGTTTCTATAATTATACAAATGTATCTAATTCTCTATAGCTTTCTTCCCATCATTACTCCCATGGCTGAAGCCATCATTAATCCTCTTGTCCATCCACTGGAATCTCCTAAACAATGTAACCCTTTGATGTTTGTTTCAAAATTATTCTTATCTACATTAATTCTGTTGCTATAGAACTTAATTTCAGGTCCATATAACAAAGTCTCTCTACTTGCAAAGCCTGGAACCACTGTGTCCATGGCCTGTATAAAGTTTAATATATTTGTCATTGTTCTATATGGAATTGCAGATGTTAAATCCCCTGCTTCTGCATCTGGTAATGTATGCTTAACATTTGATTGATACAATTCATGTTCCCAAGTTCTCTTTCCATCTAATATATCACCATATCTTTGAACTAATATTTTACCATTACCAAGCATATTAACAAGTTCTGCAACCTTTTGTCCATACTCAATAGGTTCATTAAAAGGCTCTGAAAAATTATGTGAGCTTAATATAGCTAAATTTGTGTTTTCAGACTTTTTATCCTTATAGGAATGACCATTAACTATTGCTAAGTTGTTATCATAATTTTCTTGGCTAACAAAACCACCTGGATTTTGGCAGAAGGTTCTAACCTTATCCTTAAATGGTGCTGGATGCCCTATAAGTTTAGATTCATAAAGAACATTATTTACGCTCTCCATAACTTCATTTCTTAGCTCTACTCTAACCCCTATATCTACTGGACCTGCACTATGTTTTACATTATGCTTAATGCACATATCCTTTAGCCAATCTGCACCTTTTCTACCTGTTGCTACAACAACTGTATCTGAAAGTGCCTCTTCATCATTCTTTCTAGTTAATGAATCAGTTGCTATTACTCCATATATTGCACCATTTTTAATTAAGAGGTCTTTAACTGTTGTATCAAATTTTATTTCAACACCACTATCTAATAAGTGATTTTGTATTTTTAAATATATTTCTTGAGCTTTTTCAGTTCCTAAATGTCTTATTGGACAATCTACTAACTTTAAGGATGCCTGAATAGCCTTTCTTCTAATTTCTTTTACAGCTTCATTGTTTCCTACACCTTCAACTCTAGTATCTGCGCCAAAATTTAAGTAAATTGAATCTGTATAGTTTATATATTCTTGTGCCAAATCAGCACCTACAAGTTCAGGTAAATCTCCACCCACTTCATGATTCAATGATAACTTTCCGTCTGAAAAGGCACCAGCCCCTGAAAAACCAGTTGTTATATTACAATATGGCTTACAAGATACACATTTCTTTGTCTTATCTTTTGGACAATGTCTTTTATCAATACTTCTTCCTGATTCAATTAAAAGTATTTTAGATTCAGGTTTTTGTTTCTTTAATTCATATGCAGTAAATATTCCTGCTGGACCAGCACCTACTATTATTACATCATAATTCATTTCCTATCTCTCCTCGATATTAAATATAATTTTTAGCAGACACTTATAGTCCTATAGCTATTTTCGGCAGCTTGGTAGAAACATCCAACCCATATCGTTGAATTTATATAAGTGAATATTATTTTATTTTTTCAATTTTTAATTCGTTTTACCTAGTAATTTTAGCTTAAGTTTTTATAAAAATCAAGAAAAAGCAGAAATTTAATTATATCAATCTTTTAAAATACGAATATTTCTATTCAAAATTGCAATTTCAGAAATAATTAAAGAGGAATCTGTACAACTCAGTTCCTCTTTAATTCTTAAATCAGTTTTCGTTTATCTATGGGATATAATGTGAAGATACTCCATTCTTAGCTAAGATTTGATATATGGTTCCATCATTCTTCATCTCTCTGAGCTTTTCATTAACTACATTTAGTAATTCAGTATCTTCTTTCTTAAAAGCATATCCTACACTAAAATTCAATTCTGGTTTATATTGACTTGGAGATAATAATTTAAATTTCAAGTTAGGTTTTTGATAAAGTATGTCTTCTTCTACTACAGATGAAGCAAGCATAGCATCAATAACATTACTTTCTAATGCCACCTCCAAAGAATTACTATCATAAAATTTCAGATAATCTTTTATCACTCCTTGCCGTTTCCATTTTTCTGCCATAGTCTCATAAACCGTACAACTAATCACTCCTATTTTTTTATTCTTTAAGTCACTTTTGCTATTTATATTTGAATCTTTCCTAGCTAAAATTCCATCAACTTCTGTATAAATTGAATTACTAAAATTCACTAATTGTTTTCGTTCATCAGTAATATATATTCCTTGAGCTAATAAATCAACTTGAGGATTCTTAGTCACTTCTTCTATTAAATAAGGAAATGCTATATACTTTGCCTCAACTCTATTAATTCCTAAACGCCTGGCTATTTCTCTTATGATCTCTGCATCAATCCCACTAAACTCACCATCTTTAGAATCTTTATATGAATATGGAGGCATATCAGGTGATAGTACCGTTAATACCCCTTTTTGTTTTATATTGTTAAATCTATCAACCTGTTTTGTAGAAGCTATATTCGCATTTGCTTTTATTACTTTTCCACTTGCAATAACTGTGAGATTTACACTAATAGCTAATAAGATTATAAACTTTACAAGTCTCTTCAATTGAATTCCTCCTAATTCCACGAAATAGTTAAAATACTCTAACATTATTTCAACATTCTTAACAAGATTTCCTACTAAGCTTTCATTAAGAATACTCATTAATTATGCTATTTAAGGAATATAATGTGATATTAAACTACGCTTAGCTAATATCTCATATAGACTTCCATCATTCCTCATTTCCTGTAACTTTTCATTAATTGCATTTAACAACGTAATATCTTCTTTCTTGAAAGCATATCCTACACTCAAATTCAACTCTGGCTTATATTGATTGGGAGATAATAACTTAAAATTTGAATTTGGTTTTTGAAAAAGAGCATTTTCTGCTGTTATAGAAGCAGTAATTGCAGCATCTATAGTTTTATTTTCTAGTGCCAATAGTAATGAATTATTATCATAAAATCTAGTGTAATCTCTTATTAAGCCTTGTAATTTCCAATTCTTTGCCATTTCATCATAAACCGACCCTGCAGCTGCACCAATTATTCTATTCTTTAAATCATTTTTACTATTTATATTTGTATCCTTTCTAGTTAATATTGCATCCACCTCAGTATAAATGGGGTTACTAAAATTGACCACTTTCTTACGATCCTCTGTCATATATATGCCTTGTGCTAATAAATCAATATCTGGATTCTTGGCTGTCTCTTCTATTGCATATGGAAATGCTATATATTTTGCATCCACTGTCCTAATTCCTAGTCTTCTGGCTATCTCTCTTATAATATCTGCATCAATCCCACTAAATTCACCACTTCTAGGATCTTTATATGAATACGGAGCTGAATCAGATGATAATACTGTTAATACTCCCTTCTCCTTTATTTTTTGCAATCTATCTATTGGCTGTACTGATGTCATATGTTCATTTGCTTTTATTATCTTTGCATTTGTGCCAATTGCGAGATTTAAACTAATGATGGATAAAGCTATAAATTTCAAAAAATTCTTCAATTAAATTCCCCCCTAAACTTATTTTTCTCTAGCAAAAAATATATATTTTTATATTTTCTTTTATCTTAGATAATTATTCACCTTTTATTGATAACTTAAAAAGTAGCTTTAAAACGTACTGGTACATACGCTTATACACAAAAGTATAAAATTAAGCTATAATTTTATTTAAATAAAAAAATTGTAAAAGATTAAAGATTAAATACTCCGAAATACTTCAAAATAATAAAAATATTTTTATAGAGGATTAAGATGAATATTGAAAAAATAAAGTATTATATAGATTTAGTTAAATGTAGAAATTTCACAGAAACAGCAAGAAAGAATTTTGTATCGCAAACTACTATCAGCCAGCAAATTGCCTCGCTTGAAAAGGAGTTTGAAATGCAATTAATTGATAGAAAGCAAATACCTATTGAACCTACACCAGCTGGATGGCTTTTTTATGAGGAAGCAGTTGTGCTTTGGAAACAATATAATCATATGAAGACCAAAATGGCAAATTATCAAAGAGATTATACTCAAATATTGAATATGGAATATGCTGCAGTAACAGATATACAAAGTATATTGAGATTTATCCCTTCATTCAAAGAAAGTAATCCCAATATCAAACTTGGATTAAATAAAGTTCTATTAAAAGATGTATCAGAATTCTTGCAAAAAGAAATATATGATATTGCAATAACCTTTGATTCTGAATTCAAAGGAAAGGAGGATATTAAAACTCATACCTTATATAGCGGACGATATTGTGCAGTGGTAAGCAATAAACATCCACTTTTTTATAATAAATCAATCTCAAAAGATGAATTATATGCATATCCACTTGTTATGCTAAATCCAAGCACAATTGGTAACTCCTATTATTTAATGATTGAAAATGCTATAGAAGATGGCTATGACCCTAAAATACTTCAAACCGTAGATGATATAGAAACCGAATTATTTTATATAATAACAGAAAATTTGATTGGCTTTTTTCCTGATAATCATAATCTTTCTTACATAAAAGATGAAGTTCGCTTAATTCCATTAGAAGAATCTCATCATACTTTTAAAATACAAATTGGATATTTAAAGGATAATAAAAATCCTGCATTAAAGCCATTCATTGAGCATATACAGCATTTGTTTTCTCAATAGCTCATAACTTTTTCATATTGGACTTTGTTTGAATATTCACATAACATATAGTCATAGATAATAAGACATCTTCAAAAACAAGTAATTCGTTATTCGATAGATATTTGTACATTGTTTTTAGATGAAAAAAATCAAGGAGTGTTGTAGTTATGGGAAAATTATTATTAACTGGTGTGGATGGAAATCTAGGAAAACAAGCCGCTGAATACTTATTAAATTTAGTTGATAAAGATCAAATTATTTTTTGTGGATATAATGCGGAATCTTTAAAAGAATATGAAGAACAAGGTATAGAAACACATGTAACTAACTTCAATAAAATTGATGGTCTTGCAGAAGCTTTTGCTAATGCAGATAAGGTTGCCTTAATTTCAATGCCTTTTGTTGGAACAAGACGTCAAAATGCACATAAGAATGTTGTAGATGCCGCAAAAAAAGCTGGTGTAAAACAAGTTATATATACATCACTTGTAAATGCAGCTGATGAGACAAATCCAAGTGTTGAAAAAATAGATCATGCCTATACTGAGGCTTACGTAAAAAGTGTTGGATTAGATTATATCTTCCTTCGTAATTCTCAATATGCTGAAGCAATGATTACAAACTACTTCACATATGTAAAAACTAGTGGTGTATTGACAAACAGCCAAGGTGATGGAAAGATGGCATATATCTCACGTAATGATTGTGCAAAAGCTGTTGCCTATGCTCTAGCATCAAAGAATTATCATGAAGCTATTTTAAATATAAATGGAGCTGAACTGATGACAATTTCAGACTTTATAGCATACGGTAACGAAGCTACTGGTAATAAGATAACTTATAAAGAAATTACTGATGAAGAAAATTATGCTGTATTTGATGCAATGGGAGTTCCTAGAACAACAGATGGAAAGTTTAAAGATGGTTCAGAAGCGCCTTTCTCTTCTGAAGGCATGGTTACTTTCGCTCAAGCTATTCGCTTAGGAAAAATGGCTGAGTTTACAGATGATTTTAAGAAATTAACTGGTCAAGATCCAGTTACTGTTAAGTATATGTTTGAACATAGTGCTGACTTCCAAATTGGTGAACGTCACTCACAAGACAACTAAAAAATACTAAAAGAAGAGAAGTTATCTCAATATGCAGACATAACTTCTCTTTTTTATGATTAATTTTAAAAACTATACTCTCTAGCTTCTTTGTTTAATCCTCATCTTATACATTCTATATAGTGTTAAGAATGCTCCGATTGCACATATAATAGCTGCTGCAATATATACAAACTGCATTCCATATATAAATACATCATCTTTTCCCGCAATATATCCTGTAACATGATATCCAATTTTGCTACTCATTCTGCTATATAAAAGTGTAGTTGAAAAAGATATACCAAAAACCATTCCTAAGTTTCTAACTAGCGCATTTATTCCTCCTGCAATACCTAGAC
Source organism: Clostridium sp. TW13 (assembly GCF_024345225.1). NCBI lineage: Bacteria > Bacillati > Bacillota > Clostridia > Eubacteriales > Clostridiaceae > Inconstantimicrobium > Inconstantimicrobium mannanitabidum. The sequence continues at coordinate 590,954 of NZ_BROD01000001.1, read as the reverse complement.
TCTTCTTATCAACCGTAGACATCACTAGTGAATTATTTGGAGATTGAAACATTCCATTTCCCATAGCCATTATAGCTATAAATATTATTACTTCCCACATATGAGAACCCTGATTCAAAAATGCCATTAATAATAAACCTAAACTTGTTCCTGTAAGTCCTATAAATGTTAACTTTTCTGATCCTATTCTATCAGACATATATCCACTTATAGGGGCAACAATTGATAAAATCAAAGGTGATACCATCATTAAAAATCCAGTTATTGAAGGTGTCAATTTCATTACATACTGCAAATAAAATGGTAATATAATATTTGAGCAGCTTATTGCAACAAAGGAAATAAAGGCACAAAATATGCTAAGTGAAAATAAAGGATTATAGAATATTTCAAGTTTTAACAATGGATCTTCTGTTCTTCTCTCCACTGCTATAAATACAGTGAAAAGTACAACTGCAGCAATCACTAAAATTGCAATAGTTAAGTTTTCATATCCAATATTATTACCTATTGTCATCGCAACAAATATTAATACCATACTTACTCCAAATAAAAATGCTCCTTTTGCATCTAGCTTCTCGCTTGAATCAGACTTATTATTTTTAGGAAAGGCTCTTGTTGAAAAAACAAGTGCAAAAATTCCTATCGGTACATTTATCAAAAATATATATTGCCAACTTAACACAGAAACTATTATTCCCCCTAATGGAGGTCCTACCATAGAACCTAAAGCAACTGCTGTTGCATTTAATCCTAAAGCTCGCCCTCTTTCATTGCTTGGAAATACATGAGTTATTATGCCTTGACTTGTTGACATAGTTCCTGCTGCTCCTATTGCTTGCAAACATCTTGATGCAACTAACACTGGTAATGAATTTGTAAATCCACATAAAAACGAACCTACTGTGAAAATAATTACCCCAAACTTAAAAATTGTAGTTTTCCCTTTAATATCTCCCAATCTTCCAAATACTAAAATAGTTCCTACTATTACTATTAAATAACTAGTAACCACCCATTGAATCGATGCCATGCTTACTGAAAGCTTATGTGCCATAACAGGCAATGCTACATTTACAATGCTTCCATCTAGAGTTGCCATAAAAGTAAAAAGTACAGTAGAAAATAGTATTATCCATCTATTATTATGTACTGTGTTTTCCGTAGTTTTTATATCCTCCATATTCTGTCTCCCTCCAAGTATTGATTGTAATACAAACTATTTATAAAAATCCAAGTTCTATAAGTTGAAGTTGAAATCAAACTTATTTATTTTAATGTATATGCTGTATATATTGATATCTAGCATCCATATAGAACTGTTCCATAAGCAGATAGCCAAAAGCTTGTCTTTTGAGCGAATCGGTTAAGCAGACATCTCGAATCTATGATTTGATGATGGTCGCTTACTCTATGAGTACTCTTACGATGCTAGGAATAGGAGTTTCATTAAATAATGTTGGTGGAAATATTAATGGACAAGTTACAAAAATTCGACATTTTTCTACCAACATTTAAGTGGAATAGTTCTATACAACTTCAAACTTATATAAGTATTATAGCCCTATACACTGATTTATAAATTTAGAAATAAATCTTCTCCAATCATAACATGTGAACTTATTTTGTCTCAACAATTGTTTTTTTATAACAGGCTTGTCACAATAAATTGAAACATTATAATCCATGGGGCAATTGATTTTATATTTCCCACGCTCACAAGCTTAAAAGACTATAATTAATAATAAAAAACATGTGGTGCTTTGCACGTAAACTAGACTTACGTGCAAAGCACCACATGTTCAATGAAATTATATCAAATTAAACTTTAAAAGGTCAAGAATTTATTGATATGTATTTTATTATCACGCCATAGCTTTTCCCCTCAGACAGAATTTTATGAAAATTATAACTACTCCTTATCTTTCTTCTTAGAAACAAAATAAGTACATATAGTAGATAGATAAACTAGAGATAATGGAGCAAGATCAAAAAGTGAATTAGCAGAAAATACAGTATTTATAAAAGGACCTGGTACAGAAAACTTACCTATATTCCAATAATAATATTGCAAGAATAAAATCATAATCCCTGACAATAAAAGGAGGATATTATAGCGCAACTGACTTCTTTTATTTTTTGCAAAGAAGTACAAAGTTAAAATAAATATAAAGAATAAAATGTGTAAATAGCTAATATCTAAGGTTTTTGAAATGTCATAAGCCATTAAAATGTATGTTCCATATAGTGTAAGTATTCCTGCATACATAGCATACACTAAACCACGTAAAATTTTATCAATAATTTTTAGAATTTTCATAATTATATCCTTTCAAATAGAAGCTTTTTGTAATTAATTATAGATTACATCTATTGAGAAAAATCGTAAATTATTTTCTTCAAAAGACTCACATCTTAAAATTATATGTATTATAATACTATAGCAATATTCGTTATGAGAAATTATGACTATTCAGATAACCCAGTTATCGCTTGGCTTTCATTTGATGGAAAAACAATTAAGTTCATAGAAGATTATGCTCATTCTGCTGGCTATCAAGAAGAATTCAATGGAAACAACTATGTTAAAGGCACCACAGGAAAACAAATTTTCTATGATCTTTATCAGGATAATAGATTTATAAGAGAAATGTTTTCATACGTAAACTAAAAATAAGTCACATGAATCTCTTTTTCATACAAAAAAATCCTTCTATATTTTATGGTTATATTGTAAAGTATCGCCATAAGGGATAAAGAAAGTATATATAGTAATAGTGGGATATTAGCATACTTATATAATAATACATTAAATATATATAAATTCATTACTGGAAGGATAATATGTTTGGCAAGGAAAAAAGATTTGAAATCATTCATAAGGATGGCGGCATGGCTGGTTGCAAAATAATATTGGATAAAAACACAGGAGTCCAGTATTTATATGCCTATGATGGATATGGTGGTGGCGTAACAGTTCTTGTTGATAAGGACGGAAAGCCAATTCTTTATTCAGATGATAAATAGAGTTTATGCACAAAAAGGTTAGTAAATATACATACTAACCTTTTTATGAACTTTAATAATTGTATTTTACATCATACATTGTTTATTATCAGGAAATCACTATATATGTTTGAGTATAAGCTACCAGTTGATCACCTTGTGTAAGGTAGTAATATATTGGAATCATATAAGTTGAATAAAATAGTGTAGATGTTCCTTCTACATTATTTTCTATTGATCTTATCAAAAGTTGCTGATGCTTTAAGCTTATAATATAGCAATCAGATATGGCTACCATTTGTTCTGCAAAAAATACATCTGAAATTGAATTTTTATATGTATCAGAATGCCTTACTAAGGTTGCTCTAATAATTCTAAGCTGCTCAATATATCTCTCCAAATTAGTATCTATAGTTTTTAGTTCTTGAGCTGGTGTATTAGTCTTTACATTAATAATACTTAAATTAGCACGTATAGATTTAATTTGTTCAAAGCTACTAACAATCTCTGCTTTGTTCTGCAAATCTGATATTTTAGGTCCATAAGGCTGAGAGATAATCTGTGCATATGCTAGATTGCTTGTTGATAAGGTTATAACTATTATAAATATTATTGAACGAATTATTTTTCTTGACATTATTACTCAATCCCCTTCTATATAAATATTCAACATTAAAGTTAGCATTATTCCTTGCCTTAAACTAAAACAAAATTCAGCTTATCTCTGATATGAAATAGATATTTTTAACTTGAATATCTATAAATTTATATTAATAATAGAGCTTAATTCTAATTTATGTTTAGCTATTTTAAAGAATTTATTCTCTATAAACATCAATTAAATCTAAATTTCTATACATAACTGTACAGCAATATTTATTATAAATAAAAAAAAAATCACCCAATTATAAGTTGAGTGAATTTCTTACTTAAAGATATATAATTATCATCATACTTAATTGCTTAAAGGTATTTGCACTCAAAATTTTTAAACTCAGCATAATTAGTAGTTTGTCCATAGGAATATAACCCTATAACAACACCTGTAAATCCTCCAGCAACTTCTGATGAAAGATATCTAGTTTGTGCTGTTCCAAGAGGAATTTTTTTACCTTCAACATTAGCATAGAAAGCATAGTTGTAATTGCTTGCATGGACAACCAAAGAAGCATTATTAGTATCTTTTAAAGATACAGTTTTCTCTACTGATTTAATATCTCCTATATTAAGTCGTTCAATCACCTCATATCCATCATCACATCTACGTATTGCTAAATCATAATGGTGGTTTTCATCTAGATAAAAAGTAATCCCTGCCTCACCATCTGGAATGCATACATTACAAGAAATAACTCCATTGAAGTCTCTTTGACGGATTCCTATAAATGTTGGAGAATCAGCTTCATCAATAGTAATATTAGTTCCTTTTAGACTTATACTATCTTCACTTAGCTTATAGTTTTCAATATGAGGATGACGAAGATAGCACCAGTCCTTGTCCCATTCTGTATTTTTAAAGGTGTAGCATTTTTTCTCATTCTGAACTACATTATTAGAAATACTTTCTACATCAAAGCAATAAATTGTTGTACCATTGTTTCCTGCTGTGAACCAACCATCTTCATTAAAATTAACTGGAGTAAGGAAAACTTCACGTCCAAGGTGGTGATAAGCAGCCCATTGACCTTGTTGTCTAAATCCAAGATGAAGTATCCACCAATTGCCACTATTATCTTGAATAAGATCACCATGGCCTACTCCTTGTATTTCATAACCACCTAAATTACGATTTGTAAGAACAGGATTGTTAGCATATGCTTCAAAAGGACCAAATGGAGAATTTCCACGTGCATATGTTACCATATGACCATATTCAGTTCCGCCTTCTGCTGCCATAAGATAGTATTTTCCATCTATTTTATATAAGTGTGGACTCTCAAGAAAACGTCCACCAGTTCCTTGCCATATTGTACGACTTGGAGTCAATTTTTTACCTGTTTCAATCTCAATTTCACATTGAACTATACCTGGAACTCCATTGTCATCTGCTCCGTTGCTCATGAAATATGTTTTGCCATCTTCAAAGTATAAAGATGGATCAATTCCACCTTGATCTACAGATATAGGCTCAGACCATTCCCCATAAATATCATCTGTCCAAACATAGAAATTTTGACGAGTTGTATCATTAGTTGTAGTCATATAAAAACGTCCGTTGTTATATCTTATTGTAGGAGCAAAAACTCCACCTGAACTATTTATCTTTTCAAGCTGAACTTGACTCTTTCTTGTAAGACAATGTCCTATCTGCTTCCAATTAATTAAATCCTTGCTTTCGAAAATAGGTACTCCTGGAAAGTATTGAAAAGAACTACATACAAGATAATATGTATCATCTACCTTGCACACACTAGGATCTGGATAAAAACCTTTAATTACAGGATTATTATATTTCATTATATACACTCCCACTTTTTAATAATATAAAAATTACACTAAGGCATCTTTAAAAAACAAGTAAGTCAATATGCTATGCTATTTCAGATGCCTAAAATCTTATAGTGACAATCTCCTATATATAGATGTGCATGAACTCAGCACAAAAAACTATCCCAAAATTATCACTTATGATATACTGCATATATTAGCAAATAAAAATAGCATATTATATAACTATTTCACCATGTTATAGCACAAAACAGACAAGATTTAAGGAGAGATAAATGGAACAATTTAAACTTAGTTATTTTACAAATGATGAAAGCTTTCCATTTTTTATTCAGTACGGAAACCATGATGATAACCTTTTCATGCACACACATAAGGATTTTTCTGAGCTTGTAATTGTATTGAGTGGCAGTGCAATGCACATTGTTGATAATGAAAAATTTTATATTAAAAAAGGGGATGTTTTTGTTATCAGTAATGATACTGCTCATGGATATGAAGAAGCTGAGAATTTTCACATTTGTAATATAATGTATCGCTCTGAAAATCTACTTTCAGCTGATTATGATATTAAAAAAAATGCTGGATTTCATGCACTGTTTGTATTGGAACCTTATTTCACCAAGGAGCACAGCTTTAAAAGCAGATTAGCTCTTAAACCAATAGAATTTGATAAGATACACATTTTAACAGATACTATGCTTTCTGAGTACCAAACCAAAGCTGAGGGGTGGAAAACAATTCTCAAATCAAGCTTTATAACTCTAGTTGTCATGCTTTCTCGGTTATATAGCTTTGGAAATATCTCTGAGGAAGTAGATATAATCAACGTTGCTAAGTCTATTTCATATATTGAGAGCCATTATACAGAAGATATCTCTATAGATATACTTGCTGAAATTTCGCACTACTCCCCAAGACATTTTACAAGAATTTTTACTGCTACCTACAATAGTACACCTTTAAACTACATACTTACACTAAGAATAAACCATGCATGTAGTTTACTTAGAGAGAGTCGCATTCCTATATCTCATATAGCGCTACAATGTGGATTTAGCGACAGCAATTATTTCAGCCGTATTTTCAAGAAGAAAACAGGACTTACTCCGAAGCAATATCGTGCTTCGGAATAAGTCCATTTAATCATCCGCAATAATTCTATTCCTGAAATAACATTTTCCTTTTGCCACTGCAAATTCTATGCTATATGAGCACATCTCTTAATTACTTTTACCCACTCATTTGGCCTACATGCCAGTAACTCTTCATGTAATAGATCATGTTTAATTATTTGTGGACTTCTAAAGTGTTTCTTGTATCTCTTTAAATATATTTCCCCCATCTTTGTTGCATACAAACAATGTATACTTGTTCCCTCAACATCTATACTATCTTCTAATTCCGTAACTAAATCAGAATAAAATTGATTTTCCATACTTCGTTTTGATATAAAATTTAATTTTTCACCACCTACTCCTAGCATAATGTGCATAAATTCCATAGTATACTGCTCACCTCTGTGCTTTTTCATAAGATTAAGAATTATCTTATTAACCTTTCCTTTGTGAATAATCTTATATACAATTGGTACAAATAGTTTTGTTTGTATTTTAGCTTTCCATGAATCTTTCTGATCTAAATCAGAACTTCCAAGTATACCATGATTCATATGAATCTGCTTTCTTTGAGCCAACAATCCAACAAATGACCCACCTAAAGAACATCCATATACAGTATGTACTTCTCCATTAAATTTTCTTTTTATATATTCTTCAATTTTCTGAACTTCCGTTATCATATCTATAAATTCAGTTTGTTCAATTTCATCAAATCCATCATAAGATACGCACACTACATAAAATACGTCAGTTAACATCTCTATTACTTTTCCATAGTTATTTTTCCAATGACAGCATGTCCCAGGTAATAGCATAAGTACTGGGTTCCTCTTTTCACCAAATTCATAAAATTTCATATTATTCACCTCACTTCAATTCAAATAATTCTCAAAATAGAGAATTATCTATCTTTATAATGCTCCTTTATATAATATTATTCAACTTCATATTTTTATCCTTTTTATAGCCTAGAATTTAATCGATGTTTGCTAATTCTTATGTTATACTAACTATAGTTATATTAAACTAACCACTATTGATAATTGAGGTGATACATTATGCCTGTAAGTGAATCTGCTCAAAACTATTTAGAAACGATCCTTATGTTAAGTAAATCTCTTCCTGCTGTTCGCTCTATTGATATAGCAGAGGAACTTGATTTTAAGAAATCAAGTGTTAGTGTAGCTATAAAAAATCTACGTGAAAAAAATTATATCACCGTTACAAAGGAAGGATATATATATTTAACTGAATCTGGTAAAGAAATTGCAGAGATGATCTTTGAAAGGCACTACTTTCTCTCTTCCTGGCTAAAACAACTTGGAGTGAGCAGCGAAATTGCTACAGAAGATGCATGTCGCATTGAACATGTTATAAGTAAAGAAAGCTTTGAAGCAATAAAAAAGCATATTAAATTATTATAAATAAAAATACCATCTACAAACAGATGGTATTTTATTATTTATTTAATATGACAACTTCCTCCACAGTGCTTACATTCTCCACCACAGTGAATTGATTTTCCACTTTTCTTATCTCTAATCATATTTCTTATGATTAGTCCAACAATACACATAACACCTATTCCTACTATAATTGTTCCCATATAAAACATCTCCTTAAAAGTTATTTAGCACTTATTGCGTTATTTTCTTTATGAGGCTTGACCAATAAATATATAAAACCTATTATCAAAAGAAATGCAACTGCTGTTCCAATTCCAAATGAACCTGTTGTAATAAGTGTTCCTATTTGGAACACACATAATGATACCAAGTAAGCAAAAAGTGTTTGATACCCTATAGCAAACCAAAACCATTTTGCACTATTCATTTCCCTCTTGATTGCACCCATAGCCGCAAAACATGGTGCACAAAGAAGATTAAATACTAGAAATGAGTAAGCTGCAATTGCTGTCATACTTCCAGCAAGACTTCCCCAAACTTCTGCTCCATTTTCTGCAACTTCTGCGAAGCCATAAAGAATACCAAAGGTTCCAACCACATTTTCTTTTGCAATCAATCCAGTTACTGCTGCAACTGCTGACTTCCAGTTTCCCCATCCAAGTGGAGTAAACAGCCATGCTATTACATTACCAATAGATGCTAATATACTGTGATCAAGCTGCATAGTATCAAGCATTCCAAATTGTCCATTAACCCATCCAAAACTCATGGCAAACCATAATATTATTGTTGAAAGAAGAATAATTGTACCAGCTTTCTTCATAAATGATGAGCTTCTTTCTCCTATACTCCTTAGTATATTGCTAACAGTTGGCATATGATATGCTGGAAGTTCCATAACAAATGGAGCAGTTTCTCCTGCAAACATCTTTGTTTTCTTTAAAATAATCCCTGAAGTTACTATAGCAATAATTCCAACAAAATAAGCACTTGGTGCTACCCACCAGGCTCCATTAAATAATGCACCTGCAATCAAAGCAATAATTGGTAGTTTGGCACTACAAGGAATAAAAGTTGTAGTCATAATTGTCATCTTACGGTCACGATCATTTTCAATTGTTCTTGAGGCCATTATTCCAGGAACTCCACATCCACTTCCTATTAACATTGGAATAAATGATTTTCCTGAAAGACCAAATTTACGGAAGATTCTATCCATTATAAATGCAACTCTTGCCATATATCCGCATGCTTCTAAAAATGCAAGAAAAGCAAAAAGTACAATCATCTGTGGAACAAATCCAAGTACGGCTCCAACACCAGCAACAATACCGTTAACAATTAATCCTTGCAACCAAGCTGCACATCCTATAGCTGTAAGTCCTGATTGAATAAGGTCTGGAATTCCAGCTACATGAAGTGATTCTATCCCAAAGAAATTCCACCCATCACCGAATACTCCATCATTAACCCAATCTGTTGCCCACTTACCAATTGTTGTTATTGATACATAATATACAATGAACATTACAACCGCAAATATAGGTAATGCAAGCCATCTATTAGTTACAATCTTGTCGATTTTATCTGACACTGTAAGCTTTTTTGTCTTATTCTTTTTACAGCATTCATTAATTATTGAAGAAATATATGTATATCTTTCATTTGTTACAATACTTTCTGTATCATCATCAAGTTTACTTTCTATTGCTACAATTTCTTTTGACACATCAGGCACTTTGCTCATTTGGGTTTTAATTTTCTCATCCTTCTCAAGTAATTTAATAGCAAAAAACCTCTTTTGTTCTTTTACAATATCAGAGCCTAGTCTTTCTTCAATAGAATGAATTACTTTCTCCACTTCTGAATCAAATCGATGTACTGGAACATTTACATTTTTACTCTTTGCAATAGCTACTGCTTTTTCAGCTGCCTTCTGAATACCTGTACCCTTTAATGCAGATATCTCAACTACTTCACATCCTAATTTCTCACTAAGCTTGTCAATATATATCTTATCTCCTGTTTTCTCCAATACATCCATCATATTAACTGCCATGATTAACGGAATACCAAGTTCCATTAATTGAGTAGACAAATATAAATTTCTTTCAATATTTGTACCATCAACAATGTTAAGAATTGCATCTGGTCTCTCCCCTATTAAATAATTTCTTGCTACTACCTCTTCTAAAGTATATGGTGACAAGGAATAAATTCCTGGCAAATCCATTATTATGACATCTTTATATCCCTTTAATCTACCTTCTTTTTTCTCAACAGTAACTCCTGGCCAATTTCCAACAAACTGATTTGAACCTGTCAAAGCATTAAACAATGTTGTCTTTCCACAGTTTGGATTACCTGCAAGTGCTATTTTAATTGACATACTAAAACTCCTTCTTCCTTATTGATATATTCATCTCAACTATTTCTAATTTTACTTACCTCCACTTAGTTAGTTTAAACTAACCGAACAGTATGAATTTACTCTACCTCAATCATTTCAGCATCTGCTTTACGAAGAGATAATTCATACCCTCTTACTGTTACTTCAACAGGATCTCCAAGAGGTGCGACTTTTCTAACAAAAACATCAACTCCCTTTGTTATTCCCATGTCCATTATACGTCTTTTTACAGGGCCTTCTCCGGTTAACTTCTTTACCTTTGCAGTCTGTCCACAAGGTACTTCTTTTAAAGTTTTCATAATAATTCCTTCCTCCATTTATAAACATCTTATATTAAACCATTATTTTATTTGCCATATCTTTTCCTATTGCAACTCTAGAATCCTTAACATTTACTATAATATTTCCACCTATTTGAGAAATAACCGTAACTATTCCTCCCGCAACAAATCCAAGATTCTCTAAAAACCTCTTTGTTTCTTCTTTTCCTCCGACCCTTTTTATTATATTAGGTTCACCTGATTTCACCATTGTTAAAGGCATAATTTCTATCCCCTTTCGCTAACCTTATTGATAATGATTATCATTCTTTATGAAGTTAGTATATACTAACTCAAATTCAATGTCAATAACTTCTCCAAAATTTTTACCATTGAAGATTAATATATCCTACATGACAATATATTTGAAACTCAAAAATAATTAGAAAATAAGACTTATTCTGAAATAATGTTACTCTTCAAAATAAGTCTCTTAAATTTATTAATTACAATTAATTCCTATTTATTTTATAGATGCACCAAGTTTTCTTGCTTCTTTAAGTTGTTCAGGTTTGTTTTTAATATCCCCTATATTCATGTTGCCACCAGCAAGCATCATTCCATAATCTCTCCATCTCATATGGTTTAATAGTGCTTCATAATAATCTACAACTGGTGCAAAATTACTTTTAGTACTGCCCTCAGCAGACATCAATAATATACAATCCTTCCTTGGATTCTCATGGTTTTCATTGCATTCTGCAACAGCAAACAAACGATCAAATGCACATTTAAGCTGACTACTAAAGCTCCAGTAATACATAGGCGATGCAAGCACTACTATATCTGCAGCTGCATATATGGGATAAATCTTGTCCATGTCATCTCTTTGAACACATGGATTTTCTGTGTTTTTACCGCCTCCCAGGCATCCTTGGCATGGATGAATATTCATTGAATTCAAATTAAACCTTACAATCTCATTGCCTGATTCTTCAGCTCCTTTAACAAACTCATCTATAAGTTCAACAGTATTCCCTTTTTCTCTTGGGCTTCCATTTAACACTAAAATCTTTTTACTCATGTCAACATTCCTTTTCATCTCATTTTAGTTGATAAATTTATATATTAACCTTAATCTTTATATCATTCTATGCATCATTATAATTCCTAATAGTAACTACGCATAGTACGCACTTTAATGTTCCTTACTACATTAATGGATAGTATAAAAAACAAATATACGTTCTAAAGTTACTAAAAATCCCACCATGAAGAAATAGGCACATGTAACTCTGAATTTAAATCTACAGTTTGTCCAATTTTAGGCGCAATTAAATTAACTTTATCTCTTTTTGATGCTTCTATTGCTCGTTCTACAGGTTTCCTCCAACCATGATAAGCTAATGTAAAAGCACCCCAATGCATTAACATCATATTCTTCCCTTTTACATCTAAATTTGCTTGAACAGACTGTTCTGGCATCATATGTATATCTGCCCAACGTTTATCATACTGTGCTCCCTCAATTAAAGTAATGTCAAAAGGGCCGTACTTCTTTCCTATTTCCTTGAAATGAGGACCATATCCTCCATCTCCACTAGTATATAATTTTGTGTTTTTTCCAAGAATCACCCACCCACCCCATAAGGTAGTATTTGAATCAAATAATGATCTTCCTGAAAAATGTCTAGAAGTCGTAAATGCGATTTTTAAGCCTTGATACTCTTTTTCGTCCCACCAGTTGAGTTCTGTAATTCTTTCTTTTGAAACACCCCAACGTATTAAATGGGCACTCACTCCAAGTGGAACAAAAAAATGTGATACTTTGTTCTTTAGCTTCACAATAGATTGATAATCCAAATGATCATAATGGTCATGAGAAATAAATACAGCATCAATAGGTGGCATTTTATCTATAATATTGGACATATCCTCACTATATTTATATCTTTTACTCCCTACAAAAGAAACTGGTGACGCAACTGAACTCAACATAGGGTCTAACAGTAATTTTTTATTATCAATACTAATCAAAAAGGCAGAGTGCCCAAGCCAAGTGAAACTATTAGCCTCACTTTTAATTTTGTTCCAATCAATAGAATTTACAGGAATTTTGTTTTCTGGATTACGCCCCTTATTGCCTGAAAAAGAATCCTTAATCATAGACAACAAATCTGATATACTCATGCTCATTCCTGTTGGGACTTGATTAATGAATTTCCCATTCACATAATTAGTATAGTTCTTATAACTTTCTTTTTGTTCTTTTGTAGCTGTTCCACCAAAAACCGGATTCAAGTTTAAGAACAAAGCCCCCCCAACAGATGCTATAAGTAAAAAGCATACAAAATATATTATCATTTTTTCTCCCTTCCTTCTGTTTCTTATCTTTTTCACATTCATCCCCATCGTATACGGTTTAATTAATCATATTAATTTATAAATAGGATAAGCCTTTTTTTATCTTGCTTTAATATCAATTATCACATACTCTGAATGTGCACCTGTTCTTATTGGATATCCCCAACCTGCCATTCCTGAAGAAACAATTATTTGCATGTGTGATAATTGTTTATATCCATAATTCAACTCACCAAATCCTAATATGCCACTAACTTGTCCTACTGGCCAGATTTGTCCTGCATGAGTATGTCCACTTAACTGAAGATCGTAGCCTAATTCATTATTTTGCTTAAGTTCACGAGGCTGATGATCTAATAATAATATAAATTTATCTGAATCCACTTCTGAAGCCAGATCTCCCGTACTTTTACGTTGTACTTCTCCAGCGAAACCTATGTCATCTCTACCTACAATTGTGAACTCATCGTTAATATTATAAATCTTATCCTGTAGTAACTTAATTTTATTATTTTCAAGTTCTTTATCTAGCTGCATAACTGTATAATGTGGTTTTTGAGAATATTTATTTTTGTCATGATTGCCGTAAACATAATAAGTTCCATAAGTACTCTTAATAGAACCAATGGCCTTTAACACTTCCTGCATCTGAGAAAAAGTTGTGTTTTCATCTACTATATCACCACCAAGTACAACCATATCAGGATTTTGTTTTGTAATTTCATCGCAATACTTTTGCAGTTTTTCTTTATTCATGGTGGTTCCATAATGAAGATCTGTAATCATAGCTATGCGATAGCCTTTCCCTTGTATATGCTTATCCGTGTATATCTTATAATCAGTCTCTACCATATTTCTCATATTCCAATAACCATATGCTATTATTAAAGCTGCAAGCAATATTGGTATCAAACCGCTTTGATAGATCTTGCTCCACTTCTTATACCTTTTGCATACTAAATTTATAAGCTCCATGGATAAGGCAATTGCTACTACATGCAAAACAATAAGTGCTCCCATACCCCATATATTAACTGACAAAGCCACCAAACATAAAGTCAAAATAATGATTCCAACCCTAACTAATTTGCTTTCAATATTTATACCCCAAAACTTTGCCATACGTCTCAGATAAAAATAAATATATACCCCAATAGGTATCATACATAATGCTGGTATTAGAAAAAATAATAAATACATTTTACACTTCCTTTATTATAGATAATTGTATAGCTTACAAGTCACTAAAAATTTAACCTTTTAGTTTCCCTATTAAATAATCCTACAACTTAAAGTCAACTCCAAGTCAAGCACTTTTTATACATTATCATTAAATTCATCTATAAATTATCTTATTTGTGCTATACTTTTATCTCAAATTTAGAATTTTCTTTACCTATCTGATGTTTCTTAGATTCCCACATCTATAAAATCAAGATAATTAAATTCAACAAAATCCCTCAAACCTAGGTTTGAAGGATTATATAATTACGTAACTTTTTAGTCTAAATGCTTCCATTTATAACTGTATACTCTTATCTTTGTCACACACTTTAGTAAAAGCACCATTATTGAAATAATATGCTTCACCATATAATGTTGATTTATTATCATCAACAAAAATATAAGAACCATCCACCAATGCATAAAATGGTCTAATTTTACTGTCTTCTAATGAAATATCTTCTACAACTCTTAATCCATCTACTGTTAAATCCTTTGCATCTTGAAAATGTGGAAAAACACTTATTGTTGTTAAATCCAAGCCATTCAAATATCTTTTATAGTTAGGATCAATTGCTTCACCATCTAATTCTGGTTGGGCATAAACCATATCTGCACAATTCATAGTTCCTGCACTGATTCCAATAACAATGCCATCATAGCTCTTAAGTAATTCTTTTAAGTGAATTCTATTGAAAAATTCATTCTGGGTAGGAACATGTCCCCCAGCAAGAAATATAAGATTATAATCATATATTGTGTCAGCAAGTTTATTTTCGTTTCTACTATCACAAATATCAATTTTTGATAACGGAAGGTTACTGATTTTAAATGCTTCATCAAATATAAATTTGAAACTATCATTCACCTCTTGATTTTCAGGATCAGAACTTAAGATAAGGCATTTGGGATTTTTAGGCCAATATTTCTTAAGTAATTCTAAGAAATTATTGGAGTCATCAAGTGCACAAGGAATTCTTTTTCCATTCTCCTTATAACTTCCCCCAATGCTACTAGTCAAAAATACTTTCATAATTTTCACCTCACTAATAAGTATGTCATTAGTTTATCATTTTTTGCCATTACTATCAATTTATTGTCTTTTTATCTACATAAAAAAGAGCTAAGACTTTTTTCTTAGCTCTACACTTATTGCTCTATATTATCTACAATTCTACTAACTGGAAAATATATTTCTACTTCTGAAGATTCACACCCATCACTAATATCTGAAGAAAATATATTAAATGAAGGCAATAAATCCATCTCATAATTATTTCCTTTTAAATCATACATAAATACTTCATTTATGCTCCTTTGCAAGTCATTCATGTTACCAACATGTTTATAAAATATATACTCATGCTTTGGCATTGTAAAACTTATCATATCATTAGGAACAGTTTTAATATCTAACACTTGTACTGCAAAGACAAATGAAAAAATAGACTGTGGTACAATATCTTTACCTAATGAATCTACACCTGCAAATCCATATATTTTACCTTTCTCAACTATATTTGATATCTTAAGAGTTCTATCATAAACTTCTCTAACAAACTTAGGAAAATCTTTTTTACTAATGTATTTTGTATAGTGAACTCCAATAAAATTCATTGCTTCTTTATGAACTATAGTTAACGGTACAGATGGTTCAACTCCAAAGCCCTCTTCTTCATACTTTTTCTGAAATTCCTCATCATTCTTTAGTTGTGCTTCTTTGCTTTGTTTATATTTTAAACTTAATATAGATAAGCAGTTATCCACAGCTTCTAATGTTTTTCCTATAATCTCAATATTTCCATCTGATATTATATAAGTACAAAACCTTTCAAAGCCCCTTTGTTGCTCTTCTGACAAATCTAAAAGCATCATTTCATTAATACTCTTAGCTTCTCGTTCTTCAATATAGTTATCATTTTTTAAATTTTCTGCTATTTTGCTTTGTACAATTTTCCATTCTTCTTCATCTATATCTATATTATGCCTCAACTCATCTGGAATGGTTAGATTCGGAATATTGTCTAAAACTTTAACTAGATTCATCCAAGCTTCTTCTTTTTCTTTACTATCTATAGATTCAGTTAAAAAGCTGCTGAGACATAGTGATATTACTCTTCCGTAAATGCCTGGAAAAATTCTTTCAAGTTCTGAAATCATGAAGCCTTCTCTCTCTTTTTCACTCATCTCAATAGCCTTACTCAATACATTCATTTCCTCTGTTACTTTTTTAATATCTGTTTTATCATTTTTCAAATTATTAACACAGGATGACAGTACAGTCTCGCACTTCTTCATTTCACTAATTTGCCTTGCAAGCTTTGATGTATATTCAGTCATTACCTGTAAAAGAGCTTCTGGACTTTCAAGGGCTGACTTAATCTCTTTAACAGAAAGACCAAAACGTCTTAAGGTTGCTATTTGAGTTAATAATTCAACATCTTTCTCAGAGTAATCTCTATAATTATTTTCTTGCGATACAGATGGACTAATTAATCCGTTATCTTCATAATAATTAAGGGCTTTTTTAGTAAGTCCTGTTAGGGACATAACTTCGCTTATTTTCAACCTTATTCCTTCTTTCAAAATAGATTGTAATTATCTAAGTTCAATTTTACTAAATAAGAAATCACTTAAACGGAGTATTATTATAATAATTACAATAGAAATTATAACAAACATTGACAAGGCTAACATTACATTTTTCAGATAAATTACGATTAATGCAGTCACTGCTATAGCTGGAGCAAACATTACATAGGAAACTAAAGATTGAATAATTAAATTTTTACCATTATCATTAGGTGGAGTAACCAAAATAATTATTACAGTACTTAAATAACATAAAATAATTATAACAACTGCTATTAACCATAGAAGAACCACTTGTAAAATTGAAGTTTCAGTAAAAAATACTATAGGTAACAACATCAATGTATCAGTTATAACGTTATTTATTATAGGTTTAACATGCAAAGCTAAAAGTTTTGCAGCAGCACTACCTGGCAAAAGAAATAAATATTGCTTCTTTATTTCATACTTCAGAGGAGATGATATCTGCGCTGAACTAATTGCTCCTTGTAAAAATACTAATATAAATAATGGATAAAAACTGCTGAACTCTTTTCCTCTAAGAAAGTAACACATAACCCCTGATGCTATTAAAGCAATTGCATATCCAATTAAACCACCTTTCTTTGCAGTTCGCTTGTTTATTATAGAGCTTTTCCAAATAAAAGCCCACGGTCCTCTAAGCTCTTTTATATTGAACGCTTCAACTGTTTTACTTTTCTTTGAATCTTCTAAGTTATCAACAATATCATAAATAGTACTTGAATGAGTATCCACAATTTTTTCGTGATAACCAACATCTTCACCAGCTTCTTCATAATAGTCATCAGCAAAGTAAATTGCACAAAATAGCATTGCTGTTGTAATGACAACTAATACAACTGTCTGAATAAAAGGTGCCTTATTAGCTACAAAAGGAGCTATCAGCATATCTCTTAACCACCCTACAATCAGAATGGTAGAAAAAAACTTTTCATTTAATATATCGATCACTGTATCAAGTATATTTTTACTGCCAACAGTATTATAAATCAGGTGGAAAACTATAACCCCTGCAAATGATAAAATACAATATTTTATCAGCTTACCTAAATTAAATCTGTTAGATATAGTATATACAAGAAATATCAATGCATTTTGCAATATAGGAAATAGTAATATTGCAATAATAACATATATAAGCTTAAATATATGAACCTCTGAAACCCTTGATACGGTAATAACCATTACTACAACCAACAAAATTGACCCTATTAACCCCTTTATACATTTTCTTATAATTGTCCAAGCGTAAATTGTTCGTGGACTTATAGGTGACGGAAACAAATAATTAACATCGGCAGATTCAAATTGAGAGGGATTATATTTGGCTACAGAATTATAAATTGTAAGCATAAATATCAAAAGTAATATAAGCATAATTATAGCTGATAATATATGCGGTTTTATTATAACCTGCAAAAGAGTATAACCTCCTCCATTTTTTCTTGTATATAAAAACAAAATAACTATAAAAGGAAAAAGGAATGACCCCATAGTTTTTATTGCAGTTAATGGATGCCTAAAAGACTCTATAACTCTATTCTTATATTTAGTTATTTCTATATATGCTAAAGAGAGAAAATCCTTAAATCCACTATTTTTCATCTTCAGTCACCTCTAAGAATATATCTTCAAGGGAAGTCTCTTGAGAAACTTTTATTTTGTGTCTTAAATCTTCTATACTACCTTCGGCTAACACTCTCCCCTTTTTCACAACAATTATTCTATCACATAGATTTTCAGCAGCATCCAGCATATGAGTACTTATAAGTATAGTTTTTCCTTCTTCCTTTAAAGCTTTAAAAGCATCCTTTAATTCTCTCACAGCCTTAGGATCAAGGCCTATAAAAGGCTCATCTACAAAGAAAATTTCCGGATTATGAATTAATGCACAACATATAGAAAGCTTCTGCTTCATCCCTTTGGAAAGATTTTTAGCCAGCTCATCCTTCTTATCTGCTATATCAAATTTAGATAATATTTTTTCAGCTACCACAGTCCAATTATTAATCTTATATACAAGTGCCATAAACTTTAGGTGCTCCCATACTGTAAGCATTGGGTATATATCAGGAGTTTCAGGTATATACGCTAATTTGTATTTAACATCCTTAGATTTATTGTCGGTACCATTTATAAATATTTCTCCTTCATTCTTTCTAAGAAGTCCCAAAATACACTTAATAGTAGTAGTTTTACCAGCTCCATTAGGACCAGTTAATGCCACAATTTCTCCCTTATTTAATGAAAAACTTATGCCATCAACAGCATTTTTTCTTTTATAGTGCTTTGTCAAATTTGTAACTTGCAATACTTTTTCTTCCATATTAACATCTCCCACTGTCTTCGTTGATAAAATTCTAACGCGATCCCTTGGGGAACAGTCAATATATTAATAAAAATTATTTTTAAATATAAGAATATGGTGTTGTAGATTCATTTTTCAAATAACTCTACAACACCATATTTAATTAGAATTCTCGATTCTTTATAGCTAGATAATAACTTCCCTTTGCAGACGATATGCATTCATTTATGATATTAAAATCCTTTATTTCTTTTGATAGATATCTTATATAATTCTCCTTTATAATAGAAACTTTGGTAAGAATACTTCCCAATATGCATATATTAACTTGAGATTGAAAGCCAAGCATTTTATAAACCTTCACGGTGATATTTGCTAACTCTTTGCTAGCCACCTTTAATATATTAACTGCATTCTCATCATTTCTTTCTGCAGCCTTTACTATAACTGGAGTTATAGCTGCAATATCTGTTTTATTTGAATTAGAAACAAATTCAACCATATCATAAATATTTGATACATTAATATAACTCAAGATTTCTTTACTTAAGTCTGAACTTTCTAGTCCATCATCTATCTCACTAACTACTTTCTTTAAGCCATTTAATGCTATATCATAGCCACTGCCTTCATCACCTAATATTTTTCCCCATCCACCTGCACGAAAATATTTATCTTTATGAAATCCAAAACTCACAGAGCCTGTCCCCGAGATTGTTATTATCCCATCTTCTCCTTTTAAAAGAGCATAAAAAGCTAAATCCGCATCATTAATTACAGTAATAGAAGTATTAAATCTACCCGTTAAATAATTCTCTATTATTTCTTTATTGTTACCTACTTCCATTCCTGAAATTCCAGCATAAATATGAACACAATCACTTCTATTCAAATTTTCCATGCATTGAGATATAGCCATGCCTATGTTATCTAATCCTTGTTGTCTATCTTCAATTATGTTTGCAAATCCTCCATATCCACAGGCTATCTGCTCTCCAGCACTATTGTAAGCTATAACTTCTGTTTTGGTTCCTCCACCATCTACACCAATAACATATTTCATATTTTCAATTCCTTTCTAACTATAGACAATTCTAAGCCAACTTCAAACATCCTTTTCCATGGTAAAAATACTTTTTCTATATTCAACTCATACATATTAGAAATATTAAGCTTATTATATTCTTCTACTAATAGCTTTCTAATTTCTTTTTCAACTTCAGATTGTTTGTCTTTTAAATCAAATATATTCATTCCATACTTAGGCAAAAACTCATTGGTTAATTTATCTCTAACATTAGCTTGATATAGTGCATCTTCAACAACTCTATATATAATATTTCTAATTATTTCTTGATTTTCTTTCTGATCAAATGCGTGTATTCCAGAAGATAAGACAGTCCCTAGAGAATTGCAATTTGTATTCCATCCTGCATAAGCTATAATCTTATCCAATATACCTAACCTGTCCATAAAATCTATTAGCTGTAGATCTCCTCCATTACAAAACGCTGAATCACAAACAATTACCTTCTCACCACTATTTACGTATTTTTGTATTCTAAAAACAAAATCCTGTAGATTTCTATGTGAAGTAAAGGTTAAATCTAAATTTGTTAATTGTTCACAGGCCTCCTGCATTTTCTTTCCTGGACAATTAATTGCTAATATAAGATCTGCATCTTTATAGTCCTCTACAATTTCTGCTCCACATACACGTATATGATATTTTAGGCTTTCATTCATTGGCCTATCTTCATAAAATGGTATAATAGTTGGTCCTAAAGTAGATGCATAAAAAGGATATACCTTAACTGTTCTATTCAAATAATTATTTAATATTCTAGCTAATAAAGAACATGCTACTTCATCAGCTCCTGGATATATATTCACCTTAAATTCTAACTTGTTTTCTTTAACAAACCTAATAACTTTTCTTTGAGCAATAGCTGTATATCCATACTCACAAGAATCATCCTGTGGTATTGTTAAGAAGTCAATTATTCCTTCCTTAACTAATTCAACAACCTTCATATTAACCTTTAAATTAAATTCTCTTCTGTTTTCATAGTCATCAATTATTTCATTAGGTATCTTTATATTATCAAATTCATTTTCTTCTTCCTTAGAAAGGCTAGACCTTTCTCTCTTGTCCATCAAATATGCTCTTCTAAATATGCTATATCCATAGGCCCCATAATATTCAGGTTCCTCTTCTGCTGAATTATATTGGGGAGATCTCATTATACAATTAAATGCATAAATTTTAAGGTTTGGATTGAATTTCTTAACTTTTTTGATATTCTCAATATACTCTCCCACTTCTTCTGAGCTCAAACAATGAAGTCTAGAAGGTATTAACCCTCCATAAACCAACATATCAACAGAAATTACTGCGTAATCACACCCCACTGCATTTTCAAAAACAAACTCCCATAATTTTTTTGTATCTGCTGCTGTTTTTTTATCTCCTAACAGGCTCTTTTCTGGTACTACTAATTCAATATCTCTTCGTACCTTAACTACATCCTGTGGAAAATTGAAATTGCAAGGTCTTTCATCTAATGGAATAAATAGTACCTTCATCAATCACAACACCTTCCTACATTATTTATTTGGTCTGCAAATTTTTTTGTAATGATTTGTGGTCTTGTAATAATTGAGCCTACTACAACACTGTGGCACCCTAGTTCTAAAACACGACGTGCTTTTTCAGGTGTATCTATGTTTCCTTCTGCTATCACTGGTTTTTTAACCTTGTCCAATATCCTTCTTATCAATTCAAAATCATTTTCCTCTATTTTGGCTCCTTGGCTTTGCTTGGTATAACCTACTAATGTTGTCCCAATAAAATCAAAACCTAATTTATCTGCATGTATTGCTTCCTCATAGGTTGAACAATCAGCCATTAATAATTGCTTTGGATATTTCTCTTTGATATTAAAAAAGAATTTATCTAAGGATAATTTATTAGGTCTCATAGAAGTTGTAGCATCAAGAGCAATAATCTCAACTTTAGACTCTATCAATTCCTCAATTTCAGCCATAGTTGGAGTAATATACACATCACTATCATCATAGTCCTTTTTAACTATACCTATGATAGGCAAATCAACATTTCGCTTGATTTCCAATATATCTTCTTTTGTATTAGCTCTGATTCCAGAAGCACCACCTTCCTTTGCTGCTAGTGCCATCCTTCCCATTATAAAAGAAGAGTGCAATGGCTCACTGGGTAAAGCTTGACAAGATACTATTAATTTATTTTTTAAACATTCAAGAGTATTCAATATATCACCTTCATACATAATATTACAACAATCGTATAATCATATTATAGTACATACGTTTACATTTTCAATGAGACTATCATTCCTTTTTAGCACACTATCTTCACCTGATATATCAGTTCTCCATTCACATCTTTTTCCCCTATATACTTAAAACCTAAGCTTGTATTCAAATTATATGCCACTATATTATCTTCAAAAAAACTAAGATAAAGAGAACTAACATCAATGTCTTTAAAATATAAGTTATGCTCTTTTTATCCCACAATATAACACATTCCAAATTTTACACCTATCTCATAGATAATTTTATACCTCAGTATTTTCTAATTTCACTATAAATGTTGATCCCTTTCCATATTCACTTTGTACTTTTATCTCTCCATTACATAAATCTATTATTCTTTTTACAAGTGTGAGTCCAAGACCATTTCCTTCAACATTACGATTTTTATCTCCTTGATAAAATTTTTCAAATATGTGTTTTCGCGTATCCTCTGTCATTCCTATGCCTGTGTCAGAAATCTCCACGGTTACCAATTGATCTATCTGTCTCATAACTATCTGAATGGATCCATTTTCAGGAGTAAATTTTATAGCATTACTTAACAAATTAAACCACACCTGAATAAGTAAGTCTTCATTGCCATAGAATTCAATTGGACTTAAGTCAATATTAAGATTTATATTCTTTTTACTCCATTTAACTTCTAATAGTAATAGAGCTTGCCTTATCTGCTCATCTAACTGATAAATTGTTTTCTCAACAACAATCTCTTGACTCTCCAGTTTTGATAATTTTAATATATTACTACTTAAAATGGATAATTGCCTTGCACTTTCAATGATCATCTTTGTATATTCATCATGTTCTTCTTCACATAGGCCCCTATCCTGCAGCAAAGTTGCATATCCCTCAATTGCAGATATTGGTGTTTTAAACTCATGTGAAACATTAACTATAAAATCATTCCTAAATGTCTCAATTCCATCTAATTCTCTTATCATTTTATTGAAATAACTATTCATATCTTTAATTGTGCTTTCTTTATAATTTTCATTAAGTCGAACACTAAAATCTCCCTTAGCTACTTGTTTTGTTGCTATAATTAAAGCTTCAATAGGTTTCAGTATCCTATGCATTATGAATATTGTGAAAAATGTAGAAACTATTATACTTAGAATACATATAGCTATAAATGGAAATATATGCTTTAACATATCATTTGAATAATGTGATAATTTGTATATTATAAATATAGCAATAGCTATTAATACAACTGAAATATTCATGATAAGAAAAACACTTATTATCATTCTCCACCATAAACCGAATCTTGATTTTATATTCATTTCTTAACCACCTTATATCCCAGTCCCCTTACAGTAACAATTTCAAAATCTGGGTTACTAGAAAAATGCTTTCGAAGTCTATTTATATGCACATCGATTGTCTGTGCATCTGATTCGCTATTAACACCCCAAATCTCATCCATAAGTTGCTGTCTAGTGAATATTTTATTTGGAAATGATACTAGCATATAAAGGAGATAAAATTCTTTTTGGGATAACTCTATTATTTCACCATTCCTAAAAACTGTTAGACAATCATAATCAAGAATAGTTTCTCCTATGTTTTGTTTTCTATCATGAATACTTTTTACTCGGCGTAATAATGCTCCAACACGCAATACCATTTCATTAACATCAATAGGTTTAACCATATAGTCATCAGTTCCAAGAATAAACCCACGCCTTTTAGCTGAAAAATCTTCTCTTGCTGTAATCATCAATATAGGAATTTCGCTGTTTGTATCTCTAATGGATTTAGTAAACTCATACCCATCCATATTTGGCATCATGATATCTGAAATTACTAAATCAACATGATTTGCTTCTATAACATTCCAAGCTTCAATACCATCTCCTGCCTGTAATGTATTATATCCATTTTTATTTAAAACAGTACTAAATAATTTACGTAACTTTATATCATCTTCCACAATTAATATAGTAAACATTCAAATTTCTCCTTTGCACCAAAATATAATATTTCATTTCATTATATTATTAGAAGTTAAACTGAAAATGAACTTTTACAAGGCATCTAAAAATAAATAACATAAGGAATTACTTGTTTTTCAAACTCCTTTATAAAAATTATTTTATTTAGTTCATCTTCAGTTCATCTTGAGTTAAGGTTGAGTTTATTTTTTAATTTTAAACTAAAACTAGTTAATTTATTATAACAAAAGTGAAAGGAGAACAAGTATGTTACAATTAAAAGAAATATCAAAAAGTTATTCTACAGGCGATTTCACTCAAATTGCCCTAAATAAAGTAAATCTAGAATTTAGAGAAAATGAATTTGCAGCTATCCTTGGTCCAAGTGGCTCTGGAAAAACTACTCTTTTAAATGTTGTTGGCGGACTTGACCAATATGACAGCGGAGATTTAATAATAAATGGAGCCTCAACAAAGAAGTTCAAAGACAGAGATTGGGATGCATATCGTAACAACAGTGTAGGTTTTATCTTTCAAAGTTATAACCTTATAGGGCACCTAGGTATCTTGGATAATGTAGAAATGGGAATGACATTAAGTGGTGTTTCTTCATCAGAAAGAAGAAAGAAAGCTTTAAATGCTCTTAAAAGAGTTGGACTTATAGACCATATTAATAAAAAACCAAACCAGCTATCTGGTGGTCAAATGCAAAGAGTTGCTATAGCAAGAGCTCTTGCTAACGATCCTGATATAATCCTTGCTGATGAGCCTACCGGTGCTCTAGATACCACTACAAGCGAACAAATTATGGAGTTAATCAGAGAAATCGCGAAAGACAAGTTAGTTATAATGGTTACACATAATCCAGAACTTGCTGAAAAATATGCCAGTCGTACTATTCATTTTCAAGATGGACATGTTATAAATGATAATAATCCTCTAAAGAGAAAGATATTAAATCTGATTATAAACTAAAAAAGACCAGTATGAATTTTCTTACTGCCTTAAAGTTATCTGGAAAAAACATCATGACAAAGAAATGGAGAACTGGGCTCACTGCTTTTGCTTCGAGTATAGGCATAATCGGAATTGCACTTGTGTTATCTCTCTCAAATGGATTTAATAAGCAAATTGATTCCTATGAAAAAGGAACACTTTCAAATTTTCCAATAACTATTAGTCAGACAGCTACAGATATCTCAAAAATGACTCCTTCAAACAAAGAGAAAAAAATTGAATTTCCTAAAGACAATGATATATATCCATATGATTCAAGCAAAACTTCTGCTTCACACACCAATGTGTTAACAGAAAAATACATAGATTACATTAATAAAATAGATACATCTTGGATTGATGGAATTTCATACTCTAGAAGTATTAACATGAATATACTAAAAAAACAAGATAATAAAGCTACTGCTTTAAATTTAGGTACCATCAATTTCACCTCATATCCAGTGAAAAAAGATGATAAATCATCCTCATACTTAAAAGAATATTATGATGTACTCGAGGGGAATTTGCCATCAGACAAAACACAAATTGTTCTTGCTGTAGACAAGTATAATCAGGTTAACAAGACTGTATTAGAAGAACTTGGAATTGACTCTGATAAAAAAAGTATAAATTTTAAAGATATTATTGGGAAAGAGTTCAAGCTTGTTTTGAATAATGACTATTATGCAAAAGCAGATAACAATTTTAGAATTAATGGAAATCCTTCAGATTTAAGTGCTCTGTATAATAGTTCAAAAGCCATAACATTAAAAATAAGTGGTGTAATTAGAATAAAAAATGGTGTCAACATCTCTGCACTTCCTGCAGGAATTATCTACTCAGACGAGCTTTCACAATTTTTTATTAATGATGCTATGAAATCTCAAATCGTTAAAGCACAGCAATCTATAAATTATAATGTACTTACAGGTGGAATTCTATCTAATAAAACTCAAACATCAACTGGAATGAGTCCAGTGGGACCAACTTCAATGGGCGGCAATGCTACTGGCATGAATATCAAAAGCTCACAAACTAAAGAGGACGTTTTAAAATCATTAGGAGCATCTTATATTCCAACTACTATTTCATTATATCCAATAAATTTCGACTCTAAAGAAAAAATCACACAATATCTTGATAAATGGAATAATGGATTAGATGAAAAAGACCAAATTAAATATACTGATATGGCTTCAATGGTTACAACCTTATCCAAAAACCTAATGGATTCAATCACTCTTGTATTAGTAGCATTTGCAGCAATTTCACTATTTGTTTCACTAATCATGATTGCCATTATAACATATATTTCTGTGTTAGAACGTACAAAAGAGATAGGTGTTCTACGTGCTTTAGGTGCAAGAAAAAAAGATATTACCCGTGTTTTCAACGCTGAAACCTTCATTATAGGTCTTTGTTCTGGAACTTTAGGTATACTAATCGCGTATTTGCTTACATTCCCTGTAAACAGCATTCTTTATAAAATCACAAACTTATCTAACGTTGCAATGCTTAATCCTGTTCATTCATTAGTGTTGGTATTGCTTAGTTTAATATTAACTGTTCTTGGAGGAGCACTACCAGCAAAAATGGCAGCAAAGAAAGATCCAGTAACTGCACTGCGTTCAGAATAGTACGTAAATTTATTTATAATAAAAGGAGCTGTCGCATTAGCGGATTAAAATCTTCTAGCGATAGCTCCTCTTTTGCTATTTCTCCATATAAAGAATTTTCATAACAAATCACTACCATTATCATTATTCTATCAATCCAAATATCATCATAAGCAAGTACATATTTCTTCCACAGATCTATTTTTGAAATAAGTATACAAAATTTAGTATTGTAGTAACTATTGAAAAGATTATAAAGAATGCAAAACCCTTAAGTGTGCCAAACCTTGGTCCACCATATAATCCATTTCCATCCGAAATAGTTAAATATCGAAACTTTTCTTGAACTAGTAATGTTGTTTTGTAATAATGCTTCCATAAACATGCTACAATAGCGAAAAAAAATGTTATTCCTATTGGTTGAACTATAGCTAAGTTTATTAATTTCTTAACTTCTACACTCTTAATTATCCATATAACTATGTTTACAAGAAAAATTATTACAAATTGAACTTTTGAAACTTTCCATAACCGCTCTATATTTTGTTCTCCCATTTCTATTATAAATAGTACAGAACCATAAAAAACTATTAGTGCTGCAAGTATTACTCCCACAATTATTGCCACTGCTAGTAAATCTTTCACACTCCCCACCTCACTTAACACTCAAAACTTCTAAACCCCTATGCTATACACTATAAAGCATTTATTTAAATATTAGGTATAATTGTATATTTAAAACATCCAAATGTCAATGAATCACTTAGTATAGAAGTTGACAAAGAGCAAGTTACTTTATATGAAACAAAGATATAGAACAAACGAGTAACCATATTAAATTTGTAACAACAAGTAATTCAAATCAAATTTAACGTCAATTTATTTAACCTTTAATCTCTAATTAACATTCCAAAGATAATATAAAAAGGTACTAACATAATCTTATAGGTAACTTACATAAGATTAAGCAAAGTTAATATTATTGAGGAGAGAAAAATGAAGGAGCAAACTAAACATTTAATAGTAATCTCATTTGACGGTCTATCATCTTTAGATTTTGAATATATAAGAACTTTACCAAACTTTAAAAGATATCTTAACACTGCATCCTATTGTAACAAGGTTTACAGTGTGTACCCTTCCTTAACTTATCCTGCACATGCAACCATTGTAACAGGGAAATACCCTAAAAATCATGGAATCATAAATAATACTTTGCTGCAAATTAATAAAAAATCTCCAGACTGGTATTGGTATAGAAAAGATATACAAGGAGAAACCTTTTATGACTTAGCCATAAAAAAAGGAAAGAAGGTTGCAGCTCTACTATGGCCTGTCACCGCTAAATCTAAGATTCAATATAATATGCCTGAAATATTTGCTAACAGACCTTGGCAAAATCAAATTTTCACCTCACTTTTCAATGGAAGTCCATTATATCAATTTGAATTGAATAAGAAGTTTGGAAACTTAAGAGATGGATTATCTCAACCTAATTTAGATAACTTCACACATGAATCGCTACTTTACACTATAAAACATAAAAAAACAGATTTAATACTTGTTCACTATACTGATTTAGATAGTGCAAGACATAATTACGGTTTTAATTCTAACGAAGCAACCCTTGCACTTAAAAGACATGATAGAAGACTTGCAGATATTATAAATACCTTACTTGACCAAAATATATATGATGAAAGTACAATTGTAATTTTAGGTGATCATAGCAGTCTTGATGAAAAATATGTTGTTAACTTAAACGTGTTGCTACTTAAAAATGGATATATTCATACAGATACACATCATAATATCACTTCTTATAAAGCAATAGCTAAAAATTGTGATGGCTCTGCTTATGTATATGTAAATAACGATGATAAGGAAACAATTAAACGCATCTATAACTTAATCTTAGAATTCAACAAAGCTAATAATTGTATAGATATTATCTACACTAAAGATGATGCTGTTAAATTAGGTGCAGATCCAAAATGTGCACTTATGCTAGAAGCTAAACTTGGCTTCTACTTTCAAGATGAACTTCATGACGATATAATCATTGATTTGAACCAAGCAAATAAGTTTAAGTATCCACATTATACAAAAGCTACTCATGGCTACTCACCATATAAAGAAAATTACACCACTGTATTTATGGCAGCTGGATGTGGCATAAGAAAAAACATAATAATTGATGAAATGAACTTAGTTGATGAAGCTCCTACAATAGCTAATTTACTAGGTATAGATTTAAAAGATGTAGATGGTAAAGTTATACAAGAACTTTTTGAGAAATAATTATCTTATGGAGGTACAAAATATGTACAAATGTAACAAAGAAGAAAAAAGTTGGATTCTATATGATTGCACAATATCAACCTATAGCATGATTCTCATAACCTCAATATTCCCTCTATATTTAAGAATGGTATTAAAAAATAATGGAGTTTCAGAAGCCTCCACTACAGTTTACTGGGGATATTTAAATTCAATTGGAAGATTTCTTATAGCAATTTTAGCTCCTATTTTAGGAACAATTGCGGACTACAGAGGATATAAAATAAAATTCTTTAAAATATTTTGTATAATAGGCATTGTTGCAACAGGACTTTTAGGGATTATTCCAGATTCGCTCTACATAGTTATAGCAATAATATTCACTATAAGTACTATAGGTAATTCAGGAAGCAATGTTTTTTATGATGCCTTCCTAGTAGATGTTACTGATAAAAAGAATATGGACATGATTTCTTCTATTGGTTTTGCTGCTGGATATATCGGGGATATAATCTCACTTGCGCTTTGCATGGTAATTGTCTTACTAGCTCAAAAAAATATAATTCCAATAGATGTAGCCACTGCTTGTAGAATATGTTTCATAATAACTGCTATTTGGTGTTTATTATTTTCAATTCCAATGATTAAAAATGTGAAACAAGTTTATGGTATAGATAAAGAAAATAAAGTTGTAACAAATAGTTTTAAACGCTTGGGAAAAACCCTTTCCAACATAAGAAATCATAAAAATATTTTTACGTTTCTATTAGCTTACTTTTTCTATATCGATGGAGTAAATACAATAATAACCATGGCAACATCCTTTGGTTCAGATTTAGGAATTAGCAGCTCCAGCATGCTTCTTGTATTATTACTAATCATGTTTGTTGCCTTTCCTTCCTCAATTATTTATGGAAAATTAGCAGAAAAGCATGGTGCCAAGATTATGCTATATGCTGGAATAATTATATACTCTGTCATATGTGTATATGCCTATTTCATTCATAACATAACAGGATTTATGATATTAGCTGTACTTGTAGGAACATCCCAAGGTGGTGTACAAGCAATAAGCAGATCATATTTTGGCAAACTCGTTCCTAAAGAAAAGAATAATGAATTCTTTGGTTTTTTCAATGTATTTGGAAGATTTGCAGCAATTTTAGGACCTGCATTAGTTAGTTTGGTAACCTCCTTAACTGGGAAAACATCTAATGGTGTTTTTAGTGTATTAGCTCTATTTATATTAGGAGGACTTATTCTTACCAAAGTTGAAGATGTTAAAATAAAGGATGAAATAATTCTAAAAGATGAAGCTATAATAAATAATTAGACTTATAAAATTACTGCTCCCATATCAATTCTTATAAATTAATATAGGAGCAGTATAAAATATACATTATAAATTTAATTAATTTTCTTGAGGCAACCTAATATTAAATTTAATCTCATTACCATCACACTCTGCCCAAATCATTCCATGATGAAGTGCAATGATTTTCTTTGAAATGGCAAGACCTAACCCTGAACCTTCAATTTCAGCATTTCTAGATTTATCAATTCTATACATCTCATCAAATATTCTCACCAAATCCTCCTCACTAATATTATCGCCTTCATTAATAAAAGAAAGATTAATATTGTTATCTTCCTCCCACATTTTAATTGTATAGGTAGAATTTTTATAACTATATTTTTCAGCATTTTTTACTAAATTCTCAATAACTCTAATAAATTTTTGCATATCAATTTCACACATTAATTCATTTTCATCGCATTCAATCTCAACTTGTATATTTTTCTCTGATAAAAATAGCATATGCTCTCCAACTATCTGACTTACTATAACAGCTATATTAAATGGAGCTTTATTTAGTTTTATGTAGTTATTGGAAAACTTAGTATATTCAAAAAGTTCCTCAATTAACTTTTTTAGATTTTTGCTTTTTTTATAGGCTACTTCTAAAAATTCCTTTTGCTCTTTTGTAAAATTCCCTTTATCCTTATTGAGAAGTTCCAAATATCCCATTATAGATGTTAATGGAGTTTTTAAGTCATGTGAAACAGCAACTATTAATTCATTTTTAGCATCTTCTTGCTTTTTTTCTTTTTCATAATTTTCTTTAAGTTTTTCAGACATTGTATTTATATCAGTAGCTAATTGAGCAATTTCATCACTACCTTTTATATCTATAGGATTTAGATATTTCTGAGTCTTTATATTAGTAACACTCTTGCTTATATACTTTAAATATTTAATTCTTCTGCTAATTGCAGCTAAAAAAACAACTACAAAAATTGTTATTGCTGTTACAAAATATCCTGTAGCTATTATAACTCCATACGTTTTATAAAACTCAGTATTATATCCAAATATTTTAACAATTATATTACTCAGAACCCCTAAAAACAAAAAACTTATTATCATATCGATAGGAATCAATATTAATAATTTGATTCCTACATTATTAAATATATTTAGCTTTATCTTCATATCTTATAGCCAACTCCCCAAACAGTCTTAACATATTTAGGACTTTTGGGATTGGGTTCGATTTTTTGCCTTAGATTTGTTATATGAACCATAATTGAAGTATCTGATACTGCAAATTTCTCGTTCCAAATAATCTCGTATAACTTCTCAACAGAAAATACCATACCTCTATTTTTAGCCAAACATTCTAATATTGCGAATTCCTTTGGGGTAAGTTTAACTTGCTTTCCTTTTACGGCTACCTCATGAGTATCAAAATTAATAGTTAAATCTTCAATAGTAACAAAATTGATATTTTGAAGCTCGTTAAACTTTTTATATCTTCTAAGTTGAGCCTTTACTCTGGCTATAAACTCCATAGAGCCAAATGGTTTAGTGATATAATCATCCGCACCTACTGTTAACCCCTGTATCTTGTGAATTTCTTCATCTTTTGCAGATAAAAATATTATAGGCATAGTATAATTTTCTCTAATTTTCATACAAGCACTTATGCCATCAAGAATTGGCATCATCACATCTAAAATAACTAAATCAAAATCATTCTCATTAATCTTAATTAAGGCTTCAGCACCATTAGAAGCCTCCTCAATATTATACCCTTCATTTCCAAGATAGACTTTGATTAAATTTCGAATATCCTTATCATCATCTACAACCAAAATATTTGTCTCCATATATGTACTTCCTTTTCTTCTCTAAATATTTTTTCTTAGATAAATTAATAATTTTTATATTGAAAAATTTCATTCTTCAATACTAGTAAAAAATGCGTACTATCTCATTATTTTTTCTTTACATCATTATAAAAACTTACTTTACGAGTAATATACTCCTATTAATAAGGAAATCTTTTGTACATATCCTAACTGTAAAATTATTAACATTAATCTTGAACATAATATTCCCAAGATAATGCCTGCTATAATATCAGTTGGATAATGTACATTCAAATATACCCTTGATAAAGCTATAAGAAATGCTATACCAATGAAAATAAACTTATATTGAGCATAATGCACAGACAACACTTCTGCAGCAGCAAAAGAAGACAACGTATGGCCTGAAGGAAAAGAATAAGATAAAGGCCTAGAAATCAAAAGACTAACATTATTATATTGATTACAAGGTCTAACTCGTCTTACTATATTTTTTATTACTCCTTCTCCAACAATGGTACTTATTATTAATGTAAGTATTACTACATATACAATTAATTTCTGCTTTTTATCTACAGATATAGTTACTGCTATTAAAATCCAAATACCACCCAAGTTTCCCATAGATGTTATTATAGGCATTAATATATCTAAATATTTATTTTGTATATATTTCTTAATAGAACATAAAATATAATTATCAAATCTATTTATTTTTTTTAAGGCATTTAAATACACTCAATCCCTCCATACTAAGTTTATATCGGTATACTAATTTTTTGCCTAAAACTCTTTAATTTCCAATTAAAAACATGCTTTTAGCACTCTATATTCTGCCTAGTTTTTACATTCTAAAACATAAGCTGGTGGTAGATTTAAAAGTACTTTCTTTCTTTTAATTTCCCCGAAATATTTTCTAAATAGCTTCATTTTAAATAAAGTATATTGAAAAGTTATAAACCTACTTTTACCTTTTAATATTTCTTTTGTAACTGATAATATCCTTTGACTCATAGCATCAGGTAAACTTGCAAATGGCAGTCCTGAAACAATATAGTCAACCTTATCAATATTGTATTTATTTAAATATTCTTTTAAATTCTCAGCTGAATCATTTATTAGTATAAAGTTTGTCTCATTTTTAAACTTGTCTTTTAATATCTTATAAAATTCAGCGTTATATTCTATAGCTATAAATATCGTGCTATCCTTCTTCTTATTTAATATTTTTTCTGTGAAAACGCCAGTTCCTGGTCCATATTCAACAATGCATGAAGCATTTATGAAATTAATATCTTCAACCATTCTATTGGCTAATTTTTCTGAACTTGGTGCTACAGCACCTACTGTTTTTGGATTTCTTATATATTGTTTTATAAAATTATTACTTTCCATTTTATCTTCCCCCCATAATCAACATGAGAAAAGTATAAAATATAAATCTTAAGCTTTTACCCAAAAAAACATTAAGAATTCTTAAGACTTTTTAATTTTGTTCCATATACGAAAGGTGTAATATGATACCAAAACAATTACAATAGCCACAAAAATCCTAAAAATAGCTGTCTCCTTGAATCCATTTCCTAAAAATCCATACAAAAATGTCATAGGAGCACTAGCTATTAACACTGTTAGAATTGATTTTTTATAGTTCAATTTTATACATGCAGCTAAAATAGTCATGAAATCCGAAGGAGTTACTGGGCAAGCTACTCCTAATGCTAAAACTTTATAGCCATGCTTGCTAAGAACTGTTATGTTCTCTTTATTTTTTTCAAAGAACCCTTCTCCTAATAATTGTTTTTCAAAAAATATTCCAATAGCATACAAAATGCTATGTGAAATTACTAAGGATAAAATTGATAGAAAAAATCCCTCATATGGGCCAAATACCATACTTCCCCCAATAGTAAAAATAGTTTGAGGAATAAAAAATGCTATTCTCACCGTTGAGAATAATACAAATAAAAATCTCATCTTAATTGGATTGTCCCCAATAATAAGATTAATCTTATTAAAATCTGTTGTAAGTAATCCCATGCTATATAAAATAAGCACAATTATTATCCAAAAAATTAAAGTCATAATTATTTTATTTCTTTTTTTCATACGAATCCCCATCCTCATTAGTTTAGTAGCATGCAAATACATAACAAATTTATTCACATTCATAAATAATGAACTTTTTCTCTTAAAAACAAGAAAATGTATTTGATGCACTTGTCTATTTTCTTATTTTAAATTGATTTTTTTAAGATTTTATACATATAATTCTTAAGATTCACTAAGATTTCAATAGCATTTAATTGTTGACGATTTTATCCGATAGCTAGCATCCGTAACACTCCAATCTTATATGAAACTCATCTTCCTAAAGTCAGATGAGTACTCACAGAGTAAGCGACCATTATCAAATCATAGATTTGAGATGTCTGCTTAACCGATTCACACTAAATTGATTTTAATGAAGTTAACTAATTCATTAGTTAACTAAGTTCAAGTAACCAAATCATAGATTTTGGCTTTCACTTATTTGCTTAAGTTGGAGATAACGGCTGCACGCTCCTGGACGAGGTACCCCTTGAGGGTGTAAGTTCAACTAAGATTCAGATGGGGATACAAAATATACTTCCAAATAAAAATTCCCTTAAACCTAAGTCTAAGGGAAGAAAGGACCTGAATTATTCACTTTAAATTACACCATTCTCTGAAAATTCACAACATATTTTGAATGAGGAAGGTACTGAACGTTATACTTACTTCCTTCATATAATTTTTCTCCATATGAATAACCTCCTGAAAACATAATTCCATTAACATTCATGTGGTAATTTACCAAAGACTCATGTCTATCTTCGTAAAATTTCACCACTCCTTCTGTAGTTGAATAATTAGCTTCTACTACACATGGTATATCCATTATTAGATTTCCTATATTCTTTATATTCTTAAATGAAAAACAGAAAATAATAAGAACTACTGCCAATAATATAAATACATTTTTACCAGAAATGCCAGTAGACTTATCCATTTTAGTGTCTGATTTAATATTTAAATATATAAATTTTATTATCAATCCAGCAGCAATAGTTATCATAGCTGCAACACTTGGAATATAAAGATTCCTAAATATTTCACAGATAATATACCCTGCAGCCTCTCCATCAGGGGATGAAGCTATGGGATGTACCACTATAAAAACAGAACTTAATATCATAATCACCAGTAAAATAATAAATGCATATAAACTTGTAAATTTATTTTTTATATTCTTACCTCTCTTTTCTTCCACCATATTAAAAACCCACCTTCTCACAAATTAATATAATCAAAATATTAATTATATGGTAGTATATCAATATTGTTTATTAATAAACTTTGTGTTAAATATTGTTATACTAATTTAACAATACTTAACACTATTTACAAATAAGTTTACCTTTCTCATTATAAATTTCTTCTTAAACAATATTATCAATAAATCCAAAAAATATTTTATGCACAATTAAATCATATTGTGAAAAATTTTTCTTTTCATAATCTTAGATAATAATCATCATTGTTTTCAATTACACAATATTGAAAACAAATTGTATAATATACCTATAGCATTTTTATAATACTTACAAATTGAAAGGATGATGATTTATGGATTTTAAATATTCAATGCCTACTAAAATATATTTCGGTGAAGAATCAGTTTTAAGAAACAAAGAAGTTTTTAATAATATAGGAAGCAAAGCTTTAATTGTTACAGGAAGAAGCTCTGCAAAAAAGAATGGTTCATATGATGATGTTGTTAAGGCACTTTCTGAGGTGGGAATAGAACATATTCTTTTTGATGAAGTGGAAGAGAACCCTTCTTTAGAAACTATTGAAAAAGGAAGTACTATCGGTAAAACCAATAATGTAGATTTTGTCATAGGTATAGGTGGAGGTTCCCCTATGGATGCTTCAAAGGCTATGGCTGTTTTTATAAAAAATCCAGAAATTAATATGGATAATATCTTTGATGGAAAGCAATTAGAAAGTATCCCTGTGGTTGCAGTTGCAACAACTTCTGGAACAGGTTCAGAAGTCACTCAATACAGTATTGTAACTTCAAATAAGGAAAAAACAAAGAAAAATTTAGGCCAATCAGTATTTCCTGTAGCTGCCTTTCTTGATAGCAAATATACCTTTAACTTACCTTATAATATAACTGTAAATACAGCTATTGATGCCTTTACTCATTTAGTTGAAGGTTATCTAAATACAAATAGCACCTATATGTCTGAACTTTATGGTGAAAGAGGATTTGAGTTATTTAAATATTGCTTTGAAAAGCTTGTAAATAAAGATTTAGATAAGGAATTTAGAAGTAAAGTTATGTTAGCCTCAACTTTAGCAGGAATACAAATATCTCAAACTGGAACATCACTACCTCATGGCATGGGATACTCACTTACATATTTTAAAGGACTTCCCCATGGCTTGGCTAATGGAGTATTAACAATAGAATATTTAAGAACTTTTAAGGATAAAACAAAGGTTAACAAAATGCTAAATATTCTTGGATTCAATACCTTAAATGAATTAGAAGAAATCTTCACAAAATTATTTAAAGTAGATATCGATATAACTACTGAAGAAATAGTAGAATATTCACAGGCTTTTGTTTCTAACAAAGGTAAATTGAAGAACCACCCAGAAGAAGTGTCTTTAGAAGATGTAGTAAGAATTTATAGCAAGAGCCTCCTAAAATAACTTGAAGTTTATATCAATAAAAATATATATAGCAAAAATGGAGAAAGTATCTAAACCTTCTCCATTCACAATAGTATGATTATTACTTTTTAATATTATTATTTATGATTCCAATCATATATGGATGCATCTTGTCCACCTACTCTACCAATCTCCACTAGATCCTCCACCATCAGATGAACCACCGCCAAAATCTGATGAATCAGAGCCTGACCCAGAGTCAGAACTACTGTCTGAATCACTATATGACGTACCAAAGAAGCTATGTGAACGCCTAGACATATATTTTTTTCTA
Organism: Clostridium sp. TW13; assembly: GCF_024345225.1. NCBI lineage: Bacteria > Bacillati > Bacillota > Clostridia > Eubacteriales > Clostridiaceae > Inconstantimicrobium > Inconstantimicrobium mannanitabidum. The sequence continues at coordinate 553,411 of NZ_BROD01000001.1, read as the reverse complement.
TTTTTAAACAATGCAACAAGGCAAATTAAAAAAAATCCATATTTTCCAATATCAAATGAATCTACAAATTTATCTTTTAAAGCTCCTAGGGAATCAGATAACTGTGTTTGAATGCTAGGTTCTTTTACATGTAGAGAATTATCTAAAGTAAGATTTTTCGCCTTTGCAATACTATCACAAAAAACTGAATAAGAGTTTATTAAGCCTTCTGCATATTTATCATTCTTAAATTTTGGAGTAGCATAAGTTTCCATTATATCTTTGCACTTTAGATCAGGTAATACCCCTTCAAGACCAGTACCAACTTCAACTCTATATTTCCTATCATTCTTAACTATAAGTATAAGTAATCCATTGTTTTTGTCTTTCTTTCCTATACCCCATTCTCTAAATAAACCATTTGCGTATTCTTCTATGGAATGTCCATTCAATGTACCTATTACAACTATAGCAGCTTCTGCACCTGTTTTATCTTCTAATTCTCTTGCTAAAGATACAAGCTTATCAGTATCTCCTTGATTTAATAAACCTGTATAATCATTTACATACTTATACATTGTAGGTTTTGGATACTGTCCCTCTGCATTTACTGTAGTAGGAAGTACTATTCCTACTACAAGTAATATTATAACTATACAAAATATCCTAACCTTATTTACCCACCTCATTATTTAGAAAAATCCACAGAAGGTACATTCTGCGCTCCTTCACTTGCCTTGTACAAAGCTTTTTCTTTAAAACCAAATATATTTGCTACTATATTAGTAGGAAAGGTCCTTCTCTTTACATTATAATCATTAGCAGCAGCATTATAATCCTTTCTTGCTATTGCTATTCTATTTTCTGCTCCTTCTAATTCAACAGTCAAATCTCTAAAATTCTGACTTGATTTTAAATCCGGATAATTTTCAACTACAACTAATAATTTTGAAATTGCACTTGATAATTCACTATCTGCCTTAACCTTGTCTTCAGTAGTTGATGCTCCTGCCAATTTGGTTCTTGCATTTGTCACACTATCTATAACACCTTTTTCTTGCTTTGCATACCCCTTTACTGTATTCACTACATTTGGGATTAAATCATTTCTTCTTTGCAGCTTAGTATCTATGTTTGATGAGGCTGTATTTACATTCTCCTCAAGCCTTACCAAACTATTATACTTATTCACTATCACTACCCCTAGAAGAAATATTACCAATACAATTCCTGCTAATAACCTTCTGCTTGTCCTCATGTTAACCCTCCTATAATTCTAATTTTTATATTATCAAGCCATTTACCACAAAACTTTAATGTAGTAATGCCAAATTTGAATACTTACCCATTTTTTATTTAAACTCCCATTTATAATATATTATACATTTTTATAAAATTAAATAAAACTACTTCTACACTAATCGCATAAAATTTTATTTCAAACTCTTTCGTACTTCTATGTCTTTCATATAATAATTTTCAATATCATATTAGATAATAAAAAATGCAAATAATTTTTAATTCAATAGAGAATAATATTAATTAGGTTTTTGTACCTTTAACAACTAATTTATTGCTATGGAGGGACTATAAATGAAAAAATTTATTTGTACTGTATGTGGTTATGTCCATGAAGGAGATAATCCACCAGAAATTTGCCCTATTTGTAAAGCCGGGGCTGATAAGTTTAAAGAAATGACAGATGAATTGAACTTCGCTGATGAGCACAGAATAGGAGTTGCAGAAGGCTGTGATGATGAATTATTAGAAGGATTAAGAGCTAACTTCATGGGAGAATGCACTGAGGTTGGAATGTATCTTGCAATGTCTCGTCAAGCTGATCGTGAAGGTTATCCTGAGGTTGGTGAGGCTTATAAGAGAATAGCCTTTGAAGAAGCAGAACATGCTGCTAAATTTGCTGAACTTTTAGGTGAAGTAGTAGTTGCTGATACTAAGTCCAACTTATCTGCTAGAGTTGAAGCTGAATATGGTGCCTGTGAAGGTAAAAAGAAGCTAGCTACTATAGCTAAACAAAAAAATCTTGATGCAATTCATGATACAGTTCATGAAATGTGTAAGGATGAAGCAAGACATGGTAGAGCTTTCAAAGGCTTACTTGATAGATACTTTAGTAAGGTGTCCGAAAATAAATAATAAGTCCAAATAGAATAGTATATAAACCTATATACTTTCAGATACCTAATAAAAATATTTTAAAACTTATATAAAGGAGTGAGTCTTTATGCAAAAAATTACTTGCAGTGTATCAAATTGTTCTCATAATAAAACTGGACTTTGCTATTCAAACAGAGTGGATATTGGAGGTGCCACTGCATCTACTGAGGCAGGAACTGTATGTGGTTCATTCTTAAATAAATGTGAATATAGCAGTTTAACTAACAATACTAATTCTTCAGGGCCATGTGATGCTCTTACCTGCAATGTTACAAGCTGTGGACATAATGAAAATAAGCTATGTAATTTAGATTCTATACAGGTAGCTGGAGATGATGCTCATATATACACTGAAACAGAATGCTCTAGCTTTGATGCTAAACCATCTTGGTAATCCTTATTAAACACAAATGTATGAGTATATCCAAATAACAGTATTTCATATAAGAATTATTTACAGTTAAGCATCTAAAAATAAAAATAGTTATATAGTTAAACTTTTTTATATTTAACTATATAACTATTTAAATATATAAATATTTATAGTAAAAATGCCACTTGAAGCTTATTAGCTCCTAATAAAAGCATCTTGATATAATCTAATCATATGTTAAGCTAATTAAAATTTAGCCTCTTAACTACTATTTAATCCTCCCAAACTTCCTTTGCTAGTGTAAATGCTGCCCAAGCATTAGGCCATCCAACATAAAATGCTAAGTGTGTAATAACTTCAGCAATTTCTTCTGCTGTTACTCCATTATTTTTTGCATTTGCCATATGGTATTTCAAAGAGTTATCGAAAATCCCCTTTGTCATTAGTGCAGTTACTGTAATTAGACTTCTATCTCTAAGTGACAACTTATCTTCTCTTGACCACACCTCTCCAAATAAAACATCATCATTTAATTCTGCAAATTTAGGTGCGAAGGTTCCAAGGGCATCTCTCCCTGCTGTTTGCTTTTTCATACTTATCTCCTTTCTTTATAATAGAATTTTCATCCTGTCTTATCACATACTATCCTAATTTTTTATACTCTTCATCTGTCACTGGTTCACACCATTCGTTAGAACCACCTTCTACTGGAATAGATAAGGCTAGATGTGCAAAAGCTTCCTCTGCTACAGCACCATGCCAATGCTTAATCTCTGGAGCTATATAGACTACATCACCACTCTTTAAAAGTTGAGGTTCTTTACCAAACTCTTGATACCAGCCATGACCACCAACACAGATTAATATTTGTCCGCTGCCGTGATGAATATGCCAGTTATTACGACATCCTGGTTCAAATGTAATATTACAGATAACAGCTTCCTTATCATTTAAAAGGCTTAAATAGCTTTTCCCGATAAAATATTTTGCATAAGCAGTATTCTCTTCTCCAAGTGAAAAATTAGATACCTTTTCAAGTTCCTCTATATTCATATCTTTTCTCCTTTTCTTTTCTATAATTCATAGAATAAAAGCATCTTTTAATCTTGCATAAGTTCCTTTTATATCTTATGATATATTTATTCTAATACCTAAACCTAACTTTAGGTCAATACTTTATTTATACTTGGCATCAAAAAATAAATAACAATTTAAAATAGCATATAAATCTATTTGCTTTTAGATGCATTATGGGAGGAAATTTATGAATTATTCAATTGGTGATGTTTCAAAGATGTTAAATATATCTATCTCAGCTTTGCGCTACTATGACAAAGAAGGCCTTCTCCCACTTGTGAACAGAACAGGTGGTAATATAAGAATATTCGATGATACAGATGTTGAATGCTTAAAAATGATAGAATGTTTAAAAAATACAGGTATGCCCCTTAAAGAAATCAAACAATTCTTTGAGTGGTGTGAAGAAGGCGATTCTACCATCGAACAGAGATATGAGCTATTTCTCCATCAAAAAGAACAGACTAAAAAACAAATTGCAATTCTACAAAATGCACTTGAAAGAATTAATTATAAATGTGAATTTTACAGAATTGCTAAGCAAAAAGGAACTACTGAAGTTCCGGGATTAAGAGAAGAACTGGCTATGAAGTTTTTACATAAAGAAGCTGAAAAAGATACAGATAACTTGTAGAAAATTCTTTAAAGATTAACCTTAAAATTTGCTATATATTTAAGTAGAAATGAAAAGTAATTTTAAATTAAAGAAAGTGAACTCTATGTATTCAATTATATTGAAATTAATGTTATAATTAGCAAATAGAATCTGTAACTTCTTGTTGTTTTGTAAAATATTGTGCATTTTAAAGAAGTTATTAATTTAAGGAGGGAGTACTATGGTAACAGATAAAACTGCATTAAGTAAATCTATATATCCTTATCCAAGACAACGGGTATTTGGTTTATTTCTTATAGGTGTAGGTATTACCATGATAATATCAATAATTTTGGGAACTGATCAATATCCTAATGTTTGGATATTTATTGTTGGATATGCTATGAGCATGATAGGCATAATGTTTAACAAGAAAATTAGAAAAAGATTTTCTGTTGGTGAATCAACTCCATTGCAGGAGAAGGCTTCTAAATTTTCAATGCTATTTATAGCTGTAGTTACTCCAATTATCGGCATGTCTTTAAGTGGGACAGGCAATTATAGACTTATATGGTTACTTGTTTTATTGGCAGTTGGTATTCACTTCATACCTTTCACATTAGTTCATGGAAAATTAGCATTATTACTTGCTATATTATTAATTATAAATTCATGTATTGGCCTATATTTAATTAGTATATCATTTGCTATATTTAGCATTATAGATGCACTTATAAAATTATTTATAGGAATCATACTATTCAAATTAAGTCCTAAAAAGCAATCACTCTAGATAAGTAAATATAAAAATATGACATAATGTTTAATTAAAGAAAAGAGCAGCCTTATTCAATTTATAAATAAGGCTGCTCTTTCTTGTAATGTAAATTAGTTAATATGGAAAAATATCGAATTATTATACACTTAAAAAATATATTAAGATTGACTGTTTAATTATATAAAAGTTTTATGATTATTTTTTAATAGTTTAATTCTTATAACAATTAGACTTATATGTAAAGTAACTAAAAGCATTAGTAAACTCTATAATTTAAAGTGTAAAGAATATTGAAATTTTTATTTGCGTAATTTTAAGCTTAAAAAATAAATTTAAGAGCCTAAAAACACAATAATATCAGTCTATTATTTCAAGAAAAAAAATAGCAGCTTTAGGATATTATTTGATTATATTACATTATAATGAATTAAAATATAACTTATAGGACACAGAAACTTTACAATAATAACTTGTAAAGTTCCATCTAATTAACTTCAGTTATTAAAAAAATATTATTTTAAGGAGGAATCTATAATGAAAAAAAACTTACTCAAACCACTTTCCCTTTTGTTAACGTTTGCATTAGTGTGCTCTTTGCTAGTGTTTAGATCTACACCAGCAAAAGCAGACTCTTCCCTCCCAATAAAAGTGGAAGCAGAATCCTGTACTCTTGGTAATGGGGCTACAGTTACCAACAATGTTTATGGCACTAAATATCCTGGATATTCAGGAGACGGATTTGTATGGGCAGCAAACTCAGGGACAGTAACCTTAAATGTTACAGTTCCTAAAAATGGCATGTATGAAGTTTCTACAAGATGCTGGATGTATCTTGGAAACAAGGGTGATACTAGACTTCAGGTTCTTAGCATCAACGGAGTAGCACAAGGTAATTTCTATATTCCAAACAAGGGTGGCTGGGCTGATTACAGCTTTGGATATTTTTATCTTCAAGCTGGACAAACAAAAATAGAAATTGGTTCTTCTGGAAGTTGGGGCTTTGTACTTTACGACACAGTAACCTTTGACTATGCAAAAATGCCTGCACTAAAGGTTGACTCTGCTCCATGTGATGTAAACGCAACCACAGAAACAAAAAACCTTAAAAAGTATCTTACAAGCGTTTACGGAAATCATATTCTTTCTGGACAACAAGAAATTTATGGTGGAGGAAATAACGGAGATGCAGAACTCGAATTTAATTATATCCATGACAAAACAGGTAAATATCCTGCAATTAGAGGTTTTGACATGATGAACTACAATCCTTTATACGGATGGGAGGACGGCACAACAAACCGTATCATTCAATGGGTAAAACAACGTGGTGGCATCGCAACTTCATCTTGGCATATCAATATACCAACTGATTTTGCAAACTATAAACTTGGTGATAAGTTAGATTGGAAAAATTGTACCTACAAACCAACCTCTAGCTTTAAAGCTTCTAATTGTCTAGACAAATCAACAAAGGAATATGCTTACTTGATGCTTGCAATTGATGATCTTGCAAAACAACTTAAAACTCTACAAAATGCTAATGTTCCTTTACTTTTCAGACCTTTCCACGAAGCTGAAGGTAACAATAATATCAATGGTTCTGGTGCATGGTTCTGGTGGGGTTCTTCAGGAGCAGAAGTGTACAAGCAACTTTGGCAGCTTCTTTATACTACTCTTACTGAAAAATACGGTATTCATAATATAATATGGGAAGTAAATCTTTATACCTATGCAAACTCAGCTCAATGGTATCCAGGAGATAAATATGTAGATATTGTTGGCTATGATAAATATGAAGGTTCTCCTTACACTTGGAAAACAAGTGCTGCAACAACAGCATTTCTATCACTTGTAAATGACACAAATGATACAAAGATGGTAGCAATGACAGAAAATGATGTAATTCCAGACATTCAGAACATTGTTAATCAAGGAGCATGGTGGTTATATTTCTGCCCTTGGTATGGCGATTTCATTACAAGTCCAACTTATAACGACTCTGCTCGTCTAAGTGCTATTTACAACAGTCCATATGTAATAACACTAGATAAACTTCCTACAAATCTTTATGGAACAGTTACTAAACCTTGATATGTAACCCCGTAAACACTATTCAAAGTAGCCTTAATTTTATTGTTAATTGAGCTTTACTAGAATCCCACTCAGGTAAGTGTCTAGTTGTATTAATTAATGTAGTATCTAATATGATTTATAACCCTTATTAATATAAATATAAAAAAACTAGGAGGTTACTCGCTATAACTATAGCAAGTTGCTTCCTAGTCTTTTATGTTTCTTATTTTTATTTGCTTACTGAAAATGCAACTTTCACTTCGCCTGACCCTACTGCCTCAGCAAGTCCTGCTGTTTTATCTATATGTCCAAGTTTTACGTAGCTGTATGAAGTATTGAATGTCTTATAGAAAAGAACAAGGCAGTTGTTTCCATAAAGCATTAAATCACCTTCATTAATTTTGCCCGGACAAGATGATGTGCCTGGCAGGTTACTTGACAAATAATTATATTTTTCATTGCCATAAAGGTCAGACATGTACACTGTTAATGGAAGCTGTTTAACAAATGCTTTAGCAGTGTCATTATTCTCGATAGTTGCAGTAAATATTTTGTTGTCCACTGTTATATTCATAGTAGTCATTTTTTCCACTTGTGCTGCCTCCTTTTTATTATCTACCGGTGTTACGTTTTTCTCATTATCCACTGGTGTTATCTTCTTATTATCTATTGGAACTGTATTGTGTTCATCAGCTGATTTATTTTTAGAATTGCCAGATGCTTCAGATGATGAATGTCCATTGTTTTCTATATTATTATTACATCCAGCAAAAGTAAACATGATAACAAGAGTAAAAAATATAAATACGATTTTTTTCATTTTACTACCATTTGCGTGTATAAATCTTTCTATAACTTTTCTGCTTCCATATAGCTAATCTCTGTTCTCTCAGGATTTATCTTTGTTGCATCCATAATCAATTCACCAATGCCCTCTGCACAGATTCTACCAGCAGAAGGATTCATTACGCTATCAATAGTGTTGTTAATATGTACATCTACTGTAGAATATTCAAATGCCAGTGTAGTATTTAACAATTGACAGTTTTTCATTACAAGATTATCAATATAACATAGGCCCTGTAAGCTTTCAATAGTACAGTTTACAAAGGTCAAATTCTTAGAATTCCATCCCAAGTATTCTCCTGAAATAAATGAGTCATAAACTGTTACATTTTCACAGTTCCAAAATGCATCCTTTGACAGCATCTTTGCGTTATGAATCTCAATATTTTTCGCTCCATCAAAAGAATAATTTCCTGACAATTGAAATCCGTCAATTTTAATATTTGTACTGTTCATGCCAAAGTAATCCCCTTTGGCTGTTACATTTTTTAAAGAAATCTCATCGCAGTTCCATAAAGTCTCACTGGCATTGTGCATGGTAACATTCTCTAAAGTAATGCCTTTTACACGCCTAAAGTTCTTCGGTGCATCAATAATAGTATTGGTTATTGTAATATTTTCAGTATACCAAATTCCAGAACGAGCTGTTTCAAAAAATGTACTGTTCTCTACTACAATATTCTTACAGTACCACAACGGATATTTCCATTTAAACATACTGTAGTCTATTTTAATATCTTTACTTTCCTTTAATGGAGATTCCCCATCAGCAAATGTTGAATAAGAAATCTGTAAATCCTTGCTATTGAATAATGCTCTTTCACCTGTTAAAAATTGTTGTTTTATTAGTTTCATTAGCTTATCCTTCTTTCATTAATCTCTCGTGTACTTGCTTGTACACTATTTGATTTTATTTATATAATCAAAGCAATAAAATCTAAATACACTGAGTTGTCACAATATAACCAATTTTTATTGATTAATAGTGCTACTCATTGTATTTAGATTTAGATTTTCACTTTTTATTTATAGGAGCTTCTAAAAACATTCACATATTCCTGATGATTCGTCTCTGAAGGCTTTGCTATAAATATCTCTTGAATACCTTATTTTATAATACTAATGATATCTTCTACAATCTGAACATCTGTAAGTCTATTCTTTTTCATAAGTTCATCTGGAACATAACGATCTAAGAATTCTTTCTTGATACCATAGTTTAATACCTTCATATCAGAAGCTCCATAATATCTTGCAATCTTTTCACCAAAGCCACCCTCTAAAATTCCATCTTCAAGAGTAATTACAAGCTTATGTTCTTTCTTTAAGCTTTCTAGTAATTCTTCGTCAATACCTGTGATAAACTTTGGATTGATAAGAGTAGCATCGACACCATTTTCCTTTGAAAGCTTTGTGACAACTGACTCACCAAGTTGATAGAAATCTCCAAGTGCAATCACTGCAACATCTTTTCCTGCTTTTGTTACTTGATATTTATTTAATTTTGAATAATCTGTCTTATCTTCTATTCCACTCTCTATTACTCCCATTGATGGAACACGTATAGCCACTGGATAATCTTGTTGATTCATTCCCCATTTAAGCATCTCAAAATATTCTTCTTTACATGTTGGAGCAAGATACACCATATTGGGAATGTTACTCATCATACCAATATCATATAATCCAATATGTGTTACATCATTCATTCCATAAACAGAAGCATAATTTACAAGTATTACTGCTGAATTATTGTTTATGCATAAATCTTGTGAAAGTTGGTCATATGTTCTTTGAAGGAATGTACTATATACTCCATAAACTGGTTTTCCACCATTTTTTGCAATTCCTGAAGCTAAAGCAACTGCATGTTCTTCTGCAATACCAACATCAACAAATTGTCTGCCTGCTTCTTTTCTTCTTTCTGGGTTGAAACCAAACACTGCTGGAGTTCCAGATGTAATTGCAACTACTGTAGGATCATTTTTCATGGCAGCTAATAAATATTCTGCTGTAAGATTACCATAATCCTCCCCAGCACCCATAGAGAATTTTGATTCTCCTGTTGCTAATACGAAAGGCATTCCCCAGTGCCATTGTTCTTTATTCTTTTCTGCATACTCAAATCCTTTTCCTTTGATTGTATGAATATGAACAACTACTGGATGATCTGTATCCCTAACCTTTTTTAATACACTGATTAATTCTTCAAAATCATGTCCATCTTTTACATAATGGTAATCTAATCCCATTGCCTTAAAGAAATTACACTCACTTTTGCCTTCTGTGTCTCTAAGTTCTTTAAGATTTTTATATAAACCACCATGATTTTCTGCAATAGACATATCATTATCATTTACAATAACAATCATATTTGTTCCGGCTTCAGCAGCATTATTAAGTCCTTCATAGGCTTCCCCACCACTTAGTGAACCATCTCCAATAATAGCAATTATATTATCCTTCTCATCTTTTAAGTCTCTTGCTTTAGCAAGACCACATGCAAGACTGATGGATGTAGACGTGTGTCCTATGTTAAAAAAGTCATGTGCACTTTCTTCTGGGTTTGAATAACCAGATACATCATCATATTTCTCTGAATTGATAAAAGCTTCTTTTCTTCCAGTAAGCATCTTATGAACATAACTTTGATGCGAAACATCATAAACAATTTTATCTTCTGGTGAATTAAATACGTGGTGTAATGCAACAGTTAGTTCTACCATTCCTAGATTAGGACCAATATGTCCTCCATGTTCACTTAATTTCTTAAGAAGTGCTTGACGAATCTCTGCACTTAAATCCTTCATTTCATTTACTGATAATTTTTTTACATCTTCTGGTGAATTAATTTTTTCTAAATACATATATATTATCCTCCTATAAATATCTAATTAATAAACAAATGCTACCTACAATTACATGATAAATGTTAAAGCTAACTTTAAGTCAATACCTAATTTATATTTTTTTTATAATTTTGCTTACTTTAAATTAAAATTTAAATAATAATATTAAGAAGAATAATACTCATTAAATTAATTTCACCATTATTATTTTCTTTACTTATAATCACATTTTTTGCATTGAGTCATTGTATTTTCATTATCTTCCTTGTGATATGCTCCAGCCCATCTGCAAATACTCTGTAGAATTGGAATCACAGAATTGCCTTTCTCTGTTAAGTGATACTCAACGCGAGGTGGAATCTCATCGAAAGACTTTCTATGAACAATATCATCTGAAATTAAAACCTTTAAAGTGGATGCCAGAACAGCATCAGTAATATTACTCATCTCTTTTCTAAGTTCACTGTATCTTAAAGTTCCTTTTCCAGCCAAAACGCATATAACTCGTGATTTCCACTTTCCACCGAAAATTTCAAGACCATATTCAAGCGGACAACGAATGTCCTCTGCCATTTTATGTTTATACATTAAACTTCACCACCTTATCATATCCCAAGCCAGCTACAGCAAAACAGGATAACTATATAATAGACGTCTATATGTATATTAACAAGTAACTATGAAATTTATTAGTAACTCATAAATTTGCAGATATCTTTTTATCTTTGAGTGCTTTAAATATAATTTAAACAGGCTCAAATAAACGAGCCATATAACAAAATTGGAGGTAACATTATGAAAGTAAATGCTTATTTACAAATTACAATGAAAATTGAAAAGGATAATCGTGCAGATGCTGCCAAGGTTTATACTGACTATCGTGGACCATTTTTAGAAACAATAGAAGGTGCTCTAACCAAAGATCTTCTTATTCGTGATGAAGATGTTCAAGTGCTTCATGGCTTCGACAGCGTAGAACATGCACAGGCTTACTTATCTAGCCAAATGTTCAAAAATGATGTCTTTGTTGGTCTTAAGCCACTTTGGAGTGCTGACCCTGATGTAAAAATTTATAGTGTGGCATAATTCCTTGAAACATACCAAGATTTCTCCGTACATCATTTACAGATGTACGGACTTTTTATATAAAAACTACGCCGATTATCTACGCCTGTTAGAGAAGACCTTTTTGATTACTTTATTTCATAAATTATAGAGAAAAAGTGATATTCAAAGTTTATACTTGTACTTAACATCATAAACTAAAAATATCACTTTTCTTTTTAAATTGTTGAAAATATCTATACATTCTGTTCCCTAAATGTAAATAAACTTATGTACACATGTCATAAAACTTTCAGTCTTTATATCTAACTTACTGGTTATTATCACTTTTAAGCTTTTCAATAACTAGTACATCTGCAGGTACCCAATTAAGTTCATCTAACTCTTCTAATGTTGACCACTTAGCATCATTATGAGCATTTAAATGCATTTTCCCACCACATATAGTGCATATAAAGCAATGCATTGTAAGGTGGAAATTTGGATAATCATAATCAACAGTTGTCAAATAATTAGTTATATCAATATCTAACTCTAACTCTTCTTTTATTTCACGAATAAGAGCTTTTTCCTGAGTTTCTCCTGCTTCCACTTTTCCACCTGGAAACTCCCACATGTTCTCAAACTCACCGTAACTACGGCGAGTGGTCAATATTTTATCATCATGTTTTATTATTGCTGCAACTACTTCTATTGTTTTCATTGATCTCTCCTCTAAAATAAATCTACACATTTTGTATAAAACATATTCTTAATTTACTTTTAATTATAGCACATAAATTTATAAACTACTCTTTTTTTGCTAGCGTCATACTATGCCACCATAAGCCACAAAAAAGATTAGTTGTTATCTTCATGCTTTACTCCTCATACTTCATTTATATTAAAATTTTAATTACTTTTTCTACATACTTCATCCATTATTCAACATTTAGATATCCTAATGCTTATGAATCTACTACTATTAAAGATTCTAAAACCCTGAAAATTCCTACCACAGTTAAAGTAGTAGGAATTTGTTTAATAATCTGTATCTTCCTCATATTCATCTATTCCAGGAATTACTGTATCTATATTAACATTATTATCAATACAATATTTTAATATTGCTGATAACTCACCATCAGTAAAATTTAAGCACTCTGTACTGAAGCTGTCATTAAATTTTTTTGAATATTCCTTCAGCAATCTACAAACTTCCTTACTTGATTCTGTTTGTCCTCTAGGTTCTCCAAAGAGCAACTTTATTTTACCATCCATTTAGTACACCACCTTCCGTATGATAATACATCTATAATCTAGCGTAATATATACTGTTTTGCACCTTTATTATACTTTATTTCCAACACTTATAGAATAATCACATATTCTAATACTTATGAATCTATTAGATAACTTCACCAAATTCCACGTTGACAAATATATCGCATACTACTATACTGTATAGTAGTATAATAAATGGTGGTGATTAAATTGTCTTCAATAAATTTGATAATACTCGGCTATCTGAAAAACAAAGAGAAAAGTGCCTATGAGATGGTTAAAGAATTTGAAATATGGAATCTTACTAAGTGGCTAAAAATCAGTACTCCGTCAATCTATAAAAATATAATTAAATTATGTGATAATGGATATTTAAATTCAAGAACTGTTAAAGAAGGTGAAATGCCTGAAAAAACACTATATTCACTGAACGAAAAAGGAAATTTATATTTCAATGAACTAATGGAGGAAAGTTCAAAAAATATAGGAAATATTTATTTGGAGTTTAATGCATTTTTGGTTAACATAGAGAATTTACCAGAAGAAAAAAGAAGAGAATACCTTAAAAACTTCAAAGACAAGGCAGAAGAACGTAGAGCGTATGTAGAGCCAATTTATAATTACGCAAAACAGCACAATGAAAAAAATGGTTCTGAATTTCTAATACTAGATTTATATAACGAGTTTTATAAGATTTTAGAAAAATGGTCTGAAAAAGTTTTTGATTATTATAATTAATAATTTGATGTCTCAAATAGCTTCTTATATTGTGAGACATTTTTTTCGCCCCACTACTATACATTATAGTAGTCTATTGTATACTAATATATATTACATTATTACTTAGGAGGTTCAACTTATGAACAAAAAACATCAACTCATTTCATTTGTAGCTATTATTTTAGGATTTTTTATGGCATTGTTAGATACAACTGTAGTAAATATTACTTTGCCTAAAATGGCTGAATACTTTAATACTACTATGGATCAGATTTCTTGGGTAGTAAATGCCTATAATCTAGCTACTGCAGTTATTATAATAACTGCTTCAAGACTTGGAGATCAATTTGGTAGAAAAAAACTATTTGTTGCAGGGGTATTTTTATTTACTATATCTTCACTGCTATGTGGTATTTCAAATTCCCTTCAATTGCTTATATTATTTAGGACAATTCAAGGGCTAGCTGCAGCTTTTGTTGTGACTATTGCAGCGCCTCTTTCTGTTGAAATATTTCCACCAGAAAAGAGCAGAGCTATTATGGCACTTTGGGGAGCTTTTTCTGGTCTTGCTGCTGCAAGTGGACCATCAATTGGTGGTATAGTGACTCAATTTTTTAATTGGAGATACATTTTCTTTATTAATATACCTATAGGTTGCATTTGTATACTATTAACTATAAAATTCATAAAAGAATCTTATGACTCAACTGCAAGTAAAAGTATAGACTTTGGTGGAATTGCCACAATCTCAATTGCTATGTTTTTCTTAACTTTCGCATTAATGAAGGCTAATGAAAAAGGCTGGACTTCAAACTTCACTCTTTCTTTCTTTGGGGTTTCTGTTATAGCTCTTATACTATTTGTTATCATTGAACTAAAAGTTAAGGAACCCATGGTCCCACTCAGCTTATTTAAATCTGCCGCATTTACAAATGGCTCCATTGCTCTATTCCTAATCGGACTTGGTATGATGTCTGGTACCTATTTGCTATCTTTTTTCCTAATTCAGGTTAGAGGATTAAATCAACTATCAGCAGGGCTTATTATTTCAACGATGTCCTTAACTTCAATGATTTTTTCATTATTAGCTCCTATTTTAACAAGAAAATTAGGTAGCAGATTTACCACTGCATTGGGTGTTCTTTTACTTTGTATCTCTTGCTACTTAAATAGTTCTCTTACTCAAAATTCCTCAAATATAGATATTATTTTAAGATTAATTGTTGCTGGTTCTGGTACAGGCTTAAGTATGGCAACACTAATAGGTTCTATAATGGCTAATGTTCCTGTAAATAAAATAGGAATAGCTTCTGGAATAAATAACATGACAAGAACACTTGGAACTGTACTTGGAGTTGCTTTATTTTTAACTATATTTACATCAAATATAACTATCCAGATATCTGATGCTAAAAACTCTGTTGTACAGACAATACAGAGTGACACTGTATTTAATAATGAAACCAAGCTACAGATGATTTCTTCTATCAAAGCAGGTAGTAATAAAAAGGTTAATCTTTCAGAAATAATAAATGTAATTGATAAAAAAGAAGCTACTGTACTAGCCTCTTCCCCAGCCACAGCTAAAAATAAAATTAAAGAAAATTTTGAAGCTCAGAAGAAAGAGACAAAAAAAATAATGCCTAGTATCCAGGATACCTTTTTGACCTATACTGTTAAAGCTTTTAGTTTCACCTTTAAAATAAGTTCTGCAATTCTCTTACCAGGCATAGTCTTTGCACTATTCAGTGATAAGAGAAGAACTTCTCAAATAAAAAAACAAGTAGCTTAAGTACATTTATATGTTTATAGTAAAATTCTACACAAAAAGGGACACTCAACTCGAGTGTCCCTATAAGTATACTTTTTAACTTACTTTAACAAATGAAAAAAATATTATTACATCAATGATTCTCTGCCATAACTCCAACTAACTTATGTGGTACATATGCTTCTTCCAAATAAGCAAGTTCTTCTGGTGTTAATTTTACAGAAACAGCTGATACAGCATCATCAATATGAGAAATCTTGGTTGCACCAATTACTGGAGCTGTTACCTTGGATAATAGCCATCCCAAAGCAATCTGAATACGAGTCATACCTTTCTTTTCTGCTAGTTCAGCAACTCTTTTAATAATGATTGCATCCTGTTCAGCTGTAGCATCATATTTCCCTTTTGCATAAGAATCCTCTTCCAATCTCTTAGACGTCTCTGTAGGTGGTTTTACAAGGCGCCCTGATGCAAGTGGACTGTATGGTGTAATTGCAATATTTTCTTCTTTGCAGTACGGAATCATTTCTCTTTCTTCTTCACGGAATAGTAGATTATAGTGTCCTTGTATAGATGCAAATTCTGCACACCCATTCATTTTGGCAATGGAATTTGCTTTTGCTATTTGCCATGCATAGCAGTTAGATATCCCTATATGTCTGACTTTTCCCATTTTCACTGCTTCGTTAAGTGTTTCCATTACTTCTTCAATTGGTGTATTATAGTCCCACATATGATAGATGTATAGGTCAATGTAGTCTGTAGCAAGGTTTTTTAAACTCATATCTAACAGTTTATTGATATGTTCTTTTCCACTTATATGATTAGCAATTTCATCTTTTGTTCTAGGGAAAAATTTCGTTGCAAGAATAATATCCTCACGTTTTGCATATTCCTTAATTGCTCTACCAACATACTGCTCACTAGTTCCACCTGAGTATCCTATTGCAGTATCAATGAAATTAATTCCTAGCTTTAATGCATGTTTTATGATTTCTTTTGACTTCTCCTCATCCAATGTCCATGTATGCTGCCCAACATTGGAAGCTCCAAATCCCATTGTCCCTAAGCATAATTTTGAAACATTCAAATCTGTTTTACCAAATTTAACATACTCCATTGATCCAACCACCTTTCCATATGATAACATTATAACTCATCCGCACACTAACCTAATATATAAAAGCCTTTTACGTAAATACGAGCTTTACAACTCTCTTTCATTATTACATAACATTTCTTCCCAATTCATAAGCTCTTTGTGGGAAATCTTTTTGCTCCATTACTTCCCTTACTGGGCATCCTGTAGCATATAATGTCGCTACCTTTTCCCAATTTAGATAACCTAGTATTAGATCAAATGTCTTATCTAAACCATCCATAGTCCAATCTGCGTCTCCATAAGAACTTGCCATAATGATTGCTTTTTTATTTCCAGCAAATTCAGCATTTTTTGCATGTAGACGATCCATAACTGCTTTAATTTGGGCTGACATTGTATAATAATATAATGGCGTTGAAAATACCACCATATCCGCGTCTGCTAATTCTGTATACAATTTTCCCATTGAATCTTTATGCACACAGTTCGAATGATGTGTAGAACAATATTCACATGCTAAGCATGGTTTTACTTCCTCAAACGCAGCATCAAATCGAAAGACCTCATGTCCTGCTTCTATAGCTCCTTCTATAAATTTATCTGCAAGAAATGCAGATGTTCCTTTTTTATGTGCACTACCTGTTATTACTACTACTTTCATTAATTTCTCCTTTTTAGTTTAAAATATTACCCCAAATTTATTGTTTGCTATGCATTTCTTTCTGACATTAATTGTCCACCAAATCCGATGTTATCTATATCATTTTCCTTCACTAAAACGATAAATGCTTGTTCTGGTACATTCATTGCCTTTGATGCTGTACGTGTCAATTCCTTCACTAACTTACTTTTTTGCTCTTTATTTAACTTACCTGCTTCTACTGTTATTACTGGCATATTAATTTCTCCTCCCTAATTATTTTCTAATATTTTCCCCTAAAATAAGTTCATTCACTAAGGGTTAAAATAAGCTTAGCCCCTTAACTCAACTTAAGGTCAAGTACTTTTTAGCTTTTATTTTTTATTTTCTATTTCTCTCTGCTTTTCTTTCCATTTATTCACCATTTCAATAGTGATTGGCTCACATTTTTTATCATAGATATCCAACTTATAATTTATAACATCTAAGCTCTCCTGAATCTCTGCCATCTTTTTCTCCAGATCTTCTTTGGCTTCAAGCAATATTTCTTTCCTAGCCGGTTTTGTTTCTTCTCCATTTATAGCCAGTTGAATATATTCACGAATTGCCTCTAGTGGCATGCCACCTCTTTTAAAACGCATTGCAAAATCAATCCAATGCAATGACATCTCATCATAATCTCTAATTCCAGAAGCTGTTCGTGGTACCTCAGGAATTAGTCCAATTCTTTCATAGTAACGGAGATTATCTATGCTAATTCCTGTAATTTCAGATGCTTCTTTGATGGTCATTATTCATTCTCCTTTCAAAATCCAATTCATTTGTTCTATCTTTTCTCATAATTATTATTTAGATTCATTACACTAATTAGCCAATGATTCTTGTTGAAGCATGTTACAATACTTTAGTTGTTTCAGTTAAGTCTGCGATAGTATTGAGATATTTTTCTGCTTCAGCTTTATCAATCATCTCAAGGTATTCCTCAAAATTTATCATTTATTTTATAAATCAAATTAATATATATTTTTTGAAGATGCCTTATACCATAGAATGTTCCCATGAACCTCTGGTATCCACACGAGTTTTAGATGCCATTCGTTCAAATTCCTTTATCTCTTCTGCTGCTAGAATAATCTCTGCAGCCTTTGTCGCCTCTTCAACGTGTGATGGCTTTGTTACTCCGATAATAGGAGTTGTCCCTTTAGCTATAGCCCATGCCATTGCAATCTGTGACACAGAAACATTGTACTTGTCACCAATATTTTTCATAGTATCAATTAATGCTTCAATTTCTGATAACACAGGATTGAATGAAATGTTACTTAAGTTCTTTTTCATCATATAACCTTAAGTCAACTTCAGGTCAATAGATATTTTCAATATATTTTTAAAGTTGATAAAAAAATAGACCACTCATTTTCAAAAGATTGAAAATAAGCGGTCTTTCTGACGTTTTAATATAATTAATCTGCTTATTTATGAACTGTTAAGGAATTTAATGACAGAACTTTGTAGCAAAATAAGATTAAATGCTATAATGATAATAGATTTAAAAAGGAGTATTTATCGTAATGAATAAAAGTAAACTATTGGATAATTATATAATTGACATAGACAAACTTGTAGAGTATGGCTTTATCCTAAAGAAAGATACCTATATTTATAAGTATGAATTAAAGAATTCAGATTTTTATTCTTATTTTTATATTGAAAATAATACATTTGAAATAAAAGTATTTGATTCAGTAACTGAGGAGGAATATTTACTATTTAATGTGCCGGATTCAACTGGAAAAATTGTATCTACTATTAGGGAAGAAATAGATAATGTTATTGATGATATTCTATTGAAATGTTTTTCAAAAAGTAATTTAAAAGAAGAATTATTAAAATATACAACTAATGTTCATGGTACAATTCCAGAAACACCTTTTGAAAAACTTCCTACTTCTTATACTGTGAAAACACATAAGAAAAATAAATGGTATGGCCTATTCATGGATATTACATATAAGCAACTAGGCATTGATAATCAAGATACTGTGCACATTCTTAATGTAAAAAATCGTCCTAAAAAAATAGAGGAACTAATTGATTATATTCACTTTTTCCCAGCCTATCACATGAATAAAAAACATTGGATAACAATTGTATTAAATAAATCAACTGATGTAGAGTTGGTAAAGAACATGATTGATGATAGTTATTCTATAGTTGAAAAATAATAATTCTATTTTAAACTTTCCTTTTAAAATATAGTGCTAACCTAACACCTTCTGGCTGAATTTAAAAATTAGTCTCCAACACACCAATACTCATTGTTGTGTTGGAGAACATATTTTATATATTCTATCTTAAATTCTTACTTTATTAAACATAATACTGTGCTTGGGTCATATACATTTTTTCATACTGACTTCCTTGTTCTTTTATCAATTCATCATGAGTTCCATGCTGAATAATCTCACCATTATGAAATACAGCAATTCTATCGCAGAATCTGCAGCTTGACAATCTATGTGAAATATATATTGCTGTTTTTTCTCCTATTAGCTCATTAAATCTACTGTATATCTCAAACTCAGCAATAGGATCTAAGGCTGCTGTTGGTTCATCTAAAACTACTATTGGTGCAGCCTTATATACGGCTCTTGAAATTGCTAACTTTTGAGACTGACCTCCTGAAAACTCTATGCCATCTTCCTCAAATGTTTTATATATATGAGTGTTTATTCCTTTTGGCAGTTTTGAAATATAATCTTCAAGACCTACCTCATTAAGGGCTTTTTCAATATCTTCATCCTTGGAAGTTTCATAATCATTAAGAGCTATATTCTCTTTTATACTAAATGCCATCAACTTGAAGTCTTGAAATACTACTGCTAGCAATTTCATATATTCATCATAATCATATTCTTTTATATTTATCCCATTTAATAATATTTCACCTTCAGTAGGTTCATAAAGCCTTGTAACTAATTTTATGAAGGTAGTTTTTCCTGCTCCATTTAAGCCTACTACTGATAACTTTTCTCCATCTTTAATATCAATAGACACATTTTTCAAAGTATATTCTTTGCTTCGTGGATATTTAAAATATACATTTTTAAATTCTATATTAAACTTTTTAACATCATCTATTTTTTTTGTTCCTTCTATGTTTTTAGATTTAATTTGTTCAAATTCCATGTATGGCTCTAATAATTTACACATCTGCCTTAAGAATATAACTGTACTACTAAAATCAGACATTGTAGTGCTAAAATTAATAACTGAAGATACATACATTGTAAATGAACCGATTCCTATAGCTTTCGTAAATACCTTATAGGTCATATAAGCATAAACAACTGCCATCTGAATTTGAAGATTTATCTTATTAAATCCATTATATTTCCATATAGTTTTATACATCTTATTAAATTCATTTAATGATTCTTTACTACATTCTTCATATTTTTTCATAATTAAAGGACTCATATTGTATAATCTTATATCTTTACCACTAGAAAAGTCATTAATTACTCCATCAAAATATTCCACAATCCTATTTAGTGGAATTAACACTTTGTATATTCCAAACCTTACTTCTTGATTTTTTTTATACATCAATGAATTTGCCACTACTATACAAATTATAAATAGAACAATATATAAATCCAAAGTTGCAATTACTGCTATTAGACCAATGATAGTTATAATATTAGTGAACACTTTCATTCCTTCACTTATCATTCTCTCAATAACATTTTGATTCTTGATCTGATATATAGCTTGTTCCTTTAAATTTAAAACCTCAGAATCTTCTATTTTTTCAAAGTCCATATTCATTACTTTTTTACCTATTAATAAATCAAAACCATTATAAATTTCTATGTTTTTTATCTCTAGTACAGCATATAACCATCTGCTAACCAAATTCAATATGAAATTTCCACATACAAGGATTGCTACCAGTAGTATAAGTGTCTCTATTCTCTTACGATTCATTAACTCATCTATAATAAATTTAGGCATTATTATATTAATCAAAGGAATTACCGCATTAATTATACATGATAAAATTGATAAATAAATATATGACTTTGAAATTCCATAAGTTAGCTTTAGAAAATGTGCACCAGTACTAAAATCTTTTTTAAATCCTAAAATTCTTTCTTTGCTCATACTATACGCCCTCCGCTTCAAATCTTACGTCTTTATAATAAGATGCTTGTACATTGAACATTTCTGCATATTTTCCGTTTTTATTTAAAAGTTCATCATGGGTTCCATATTCCTTTATTTCACCGTCTTCAAACAAAGCTATTACATCACAAAACTGTGTACTTCCTAATCTATGAGATATAAAAAATGATGTTTTATCACCAATAATATTATTAAAGGTTTTATAAATATTGTATTCCGCAATAGGATCTAACGCTGCTGTTGGTTCATCTAAAATCATAATAGGTCCATCCTTGTATAATCCTCTAGCAAGAGCTAATTTCTGGTTTTCTCCTCCTGAAAGTTCTATCCCTTCGGAATCTAATGTTTTAAGTAATGGTGTATCTATTCCATTTTCTAAAGAATCAATTTTTTCTTTCATTCCAGCTTTATGAATGCTCTCTAATACCTTTTCTCTATCTATTTTCTTATTATCAAGTGCTATATTTTCAGCTATAGAAAAAGCAAACATTTTTATCTCTTGAAACACTACTGAAAATAACTTGTAATACTCATTCCTATCAAACTTTGCAATATTGACTCCGTTTAATAATATTTTCCCTTCTGTAGGCTCATACAATCTAGTTAGCAACTTAACAAAAGTGGTCTTTCCAGCTCCATTAACTCCTACTATGGCTAATCGCTGTCCTTTGTTTATCTTTAAAGAAAGATTTCTAAAAATGTACCTTTCACTATTGGGATATTTATAAGATACATTTTTAAACTCTATTTCATAGTTGTTATCTCCAGGCATGTCTACATAACTAGAATTTCCTGTTTTCAAGTCAGTTTCCAAGAAATCTCTATAATCGTTTATATATAAATTCTGTGCATTTATATGGGCTATATTATCTAATATTTTCTGCATCCAAGCTGCAAACCCTGCAATTAGTGTGGAGTACATAACGAAATTTCCTATGCTCATGTGATTATATAATACCTGATAAATCAAATATGCATATACTACACCCTCTCTAATTAAGAGAAAGAAAACTTCTACTATGGACACCATTAAATTCTTATATTTAATATCCTTATGTAATTTAACTTGCTCTTTACCTAACCCCTGAAATTTATCAGCCATACGGTTACTTAAATTAAAGATTCTTATTTCTTTACCATATGCAAAATTCTGCATAACATCATAAATATAATTTCTTTTTCTGCTTAGCTGTGAAATATCATTTTTTTTGCTATATTCATATTTTTTTGCCCTAATTGCCAAGTAGTAAATAGTAACTACATTAACTATCAAATATAATAGAATCCATGGATTCAAATTAAATACAATAGTTATATACCCAAGAAATGCAATGCCGGCACCAAATATTTCAAAGAGTTTACGAAGCACTCCTGGGATTCCAGTAGTATTACCATCTACAGCTCTTCTAGCAGTTTCTATGTCATCTAAAACTTCAGGATCTTCAGTATACTTAAAATCCATATTCATACACTTTTCACTGAGAAGATTATTATACCTATCTCCTATATTCGTTATTATTGGAGAATATACTCCCTCTAAATATGCATTTAAAAAGTTTAATGTAGCAGATATAACAACGTAGCCTAATAAAATAATAATTAATCTCTCTACTCTGTTGGCTCCCATTAACTCTTCAATTAAAAATTTAGGTGCAAACATATTTATAAATGGTATTATTGCTGTTACTACTGTATATAAGGCAAAATAACTTAACACCTTCTTGTCCCATTTATAAGTGTTCTTAACTAAAAACCAAATATTATTCGTGACACTTCTCTTATTTTTCTTCATCATTTTCTCCCCCCCTTTGTCATAACTCAGATTTTTTTATAATTGATTCTAATAATTAATATTTTTTCAATAAGTTCTTTAATTTTACAGTATACTTATACTAGCATAATTAATATACATTGTAAAATATTTCTGATTTATGCATTATTTAATATAATAAATATTATTTTTACTACTTTTAATATATATAGTTTTCTTTACTTTTTCACTCCCCACTCTATTCTTAGACAACAAAAAAACAGGGTGCATCCCTGTTTATAATAAGATCATCTTGGAAGAATTAATTACTTTAGCTATCTTTTAAATTGCCTTTTTGGCTGTGTTTGGCTCTAAAAGTTCTTTAGAAAAATTCACTGTTTTGTTTCATAGGTATGCTCTGCAAAACAAGCAATCTCAACAAAATCATTTCTTTCATATAATTTTTTAGCACCAGTATTTGATTTAGCAACTCGAAGTCTTATATTATTAATGGATTTGTTTACTCTCATATTTCTAATACAATGTGCTAATATATAACTTCCGTATCCTTTATTTTGGAATCCTGGTTTTACAACAATATCAGTAATGTAATTTTGCTCAAAAATATATGCACCTATCAACTCATTGTTTACCCAAAATGAGCAGACTTGATCAAATTTATTCAAATCATTAAGCTTTTGATGAAATTGTTCTTCATATATAGCATGACTGTTTACTTTCCAACCATTTTCTATATTTAACTGATAATAAGCACTATCAAACAAATCAACAAATTCTTGTAACATACTGCTTTCAAACCCTTTAACAGTCAAACTACAATTATTTATTTGTGGCAGTTCTTTACCTACATATTCAAGATGGTATCCTTCCATATCTGACTTAAAACCTAATTGCCTTGCTAAAGTAATTATTTTTAGATTTTTTCCATATACATTAAAGCATAACTCTTTTGAATTACCTTTTGAAATATATTCATTGATTCTGCCTTTAATTACCTCTAAAACCTCTTCTATATTATCTTCATTAAGAAAAGAAGCATAAAAAATACAACAATCCTCATTATCAACTATTATAAATATACCTTTATTTTTCTCTGTAGATATAGAATATAGTATTTCAACCTTCTTATTCTCAAATCCTTTATATACATAATCCTTTGCATGAGGAGATATAAGTTCTATTAGTTTTAATATTTCTTCATAAGACATTTTATTAATCCTTCCTTACTTATTTGACTATTTGTAATTATACTCATACTCGTACAATTTAACTATATACATATAAAAATATTTAGATATTTATAGCAAAAATGCCACTTTTGAGCTTATTTTCTTATATGGTTATTATAGCATTAATTCCAATATGTGTTTTACTATCCATTAATGTTTTTTATAATTCATCAATTAAATTATATACTTCCTTTATTATTTTTTCTGGATTACAGCGATAAATACAATGTTTGGATTCCTTAATCTCCATAGATTGTCCTTTTCTTGATAAAACTGCAACTTCCTTAACAATTTTATACCATATGTTTTCCATTGTTATAGCTTCTTCTTTTGTAATACCACACTTTATAAAATTTGAAATCATTAATTTCTTGCCTCTTACCATAACTTTAATTAAAATTTCATACTTGTTATTGAGAGATTTTATCTCACTAATACTATATATGTTGCAAATTGGTTCCTACTTACACATAGCCTGCCTATTGTCTAAGTAGGAACCATATTTATAGTTCTAATAAACTTTTGTACTTCAATTTTAACTCTTACCAAAGAAGGATAAAACACATTATTAATAACAGACGATTTTAACCCTCCATATAACCCTTCTATTATGTTAAGTTCCAGACTGTATGGTGGCAAGAGCATTAATTCACTTCTATCTCCAACTTCATTTATATAATCTTACACTTCTAGTTTGTCGCAAAGCATTTTTTTATTTCATTAATCTCACTGTCATGTTCACTAATCTTATTAATACCTAAAATATCCAGATTTAAAACCTCAATACAAATTTATTTTAGTTTGGATGTTTTAATCAGTTTATATTGATGGACATTTTTACTTAAGAGTTACTTTGTAATATTGATTTTGCAACTTATATAGGTAAGCATCAAATCTTTAGTACATTTAACAATTTTCAAGATAGCATTAAAATATCCCAGTAAGGCAAATTATTAGGCTTTACTGGGATTAAACTTTCCTTAATGTGTATGTTTTCACGAATATTATTAAATCAAGGTACAAGACTTTCTAAACCATAGCTTTTAAATATTTTACCAATGTATTTTTATTACAATTCATGTTGTGGAATAACGCATAGACTTAACCCATATCTTGAATCACATTTCTCATCCATATATAAGATTTAATTCTTCGTGCTCCAATCAATGACTTAACAACTTCTTCTAATGATAGTAAAGCAACTACCCAGTGTAATGGAAGTTTAAACACTAAAACACTTAAGAAGGCTAGAGGAATTCCAATTAACCAGACTGTTCCAGCATCTAAAAAGCAAGCAAAAGTTGTATCTCCACCACTTCTAAAGAATCCAACTACCATAGTTATATTGAAAAATTTTACTGACAAATACATGCATATTACATATAAAGTTCGAATCGTTTCCAACTTCACTTCCGGCTTTATATTGTATAAGTTTACAAATGCTGGTGATAGTAGTGCCATCAAAATCCCTGTAATAATCCCTAAACTAATACTTAATTTTGAGAAATTTCTTACATATACTCTAACACTCTCGTTATCATTCTCACCTATCCTATTTCCAATCATTACTGCTGAAGCTGTAGAAATACTTTTTGCAACAATCATAAATAGATTTTGAACTGCATTACAAATTTGGATAGCAGCTACAGCTTCAATACTTATTCTTCCATATGCAATAGAATATATAATTATTCCTAATGACCAAAGTGCTTCATTAAAAATTACTGGCAAAGTAGTTCTATAAAATTTTATAACAAATTCTTTAGATATATTTAATAACTCTTGTAAATTTGCATTTAAAGGAGTTTTATTTTTATACACAAATCTCAAGATTAATATTAATTCAACTATACGCGCAATAACAGTTGCAAGTGCTGATCCACTTACTCCCATTGCAGGCATCCCAAACTTCCCATAAATCAATATATAATTTAAAATTGTATTACATAACAATGATAATGTACTCGCCTTCATAATAGCTTTTGTTTCCCCAATTGATCTACATGATGCAGAATAAGCAAAAGAAATACTAGTTATTATATAACTCACACTGATAATTCTCAAAAATGCACTTCCAAGTTCTATTGTTTTACTATCCTTTATAAATATACTCATTATATAGTTTGGCATTATCATTGCACCTAAAGCAAAAATTATACTAATAATTCCACAGGACAATAACACAACACCTAAAATCCTCTTTATATTCTTAATATCTTTATTACCCCAAAATTGCGCAGTAAAGGTAGCTGATCCACTACATATACCAAATACTATAAGAATAAAGAAGTAGTAATACTGATTAGCAAGTCCAACTGCTGCTAAAGCCTCTTCTTGTAACCCACCTACCATCAAACTATCAACTATATTTAATGAAGTTGAAAAAAAACTCTGGATAGCTATTGGAACAGCAATAGCTAATAGCATTTTATAAAAAGTATGATTCTTATTAATTTCCAACAATGATTTCTCCTTTGTTAGCATCTACATAAACTATATCTCCAGTTTTGATAAGTTTTGTTGCGTTTATAGTTCCTATTACACACGGAATATTGAACTCCCTCGCAATTACTGCTGCATGACATGTAATACCTCCCTGATCTGTTACAATAGCTCCAGCCATCTTCATTAAAGGAATCAAATCTGGATCAGCTTCTAAAGAAACTAATACATCACCGCATTTAAAATCATGAATATCTTTACTTCTTTCTACAATGACAGCTCTTCCCTTACACGCCCCCATACACGCTGAACGACCTTTTAAGATATTTGAACTCACTTCTTCTACACCTTCCATTTTACTCCTCAACTTTTGAGCCTCTTTACCAACAAAAATTAGCTCTTCTCCATCCAAAATCATATACACCATCTCAGATGTTCTTTTTTCTATATTATTTATATCCACCTTTTCTCTTTCTCCTCTAAGAAGTGATATAATTTCTTCTGGAACCATGAATCTAAGATAACTCTCAGGTAATTCTAATTTTCTTGCTATAACTCCAATCATAAAATCCAAAAAATAGAAATTTTTGAGTTGCGCTAATCTTCTGTAAGCTTTTGATACAGCAAGTTCTCCATACATTACAAATAATTCTGTATATAATTTATCCATCTTTTCTCTTAAAGTGTGTACTTGAGAATTTTTCTCTTCGGATTGTCTTTCCCATTTACCTTTCTCTATCTGTATCTTTGAGGCATTTGTAACATACTCTTTAACTCTTGCTATGTAATCATCTTTATGGTAGGGTTCTCTATCACCAAAACCATGATAACCTAAATACCCATATTTACTTTGAATTTCTTCTATTTTGTCATTAATGTATGGTGTTACATATGTTCTTAAATGCTTTATTGGTTCTTTAAATAGTTTATTTAATCTAGAATCTCCTAATACATATTCTGCAATTTCAATAACTTTTTTTTCTTCTTCAACATATACAGAATCCTTATAACTTCTTGTTAAACTATAGAAAACATTCTCTGCTTCCGCTTCACTAATACCAAAACTTTTTAAATAATCAATTAAATGATCAGCGAGTCCCACTCCTGGAACTTGAATCACCTCTGCAATCCAACATTTCTTATAAAGTTCTATTTGTGCCTTGTATTGTTTTTCATATAAATTACAAAGTTCATCAAGGCTCAGTTGCTCAATTTCTTCTCTTCTTAATCCATTATATACATTTGATAATCCATCTGCTGAACTATATATTTCTTTATTAAAGTTATTTCTCCAAATTGAATCTTTTTTAAGCTTGTCTATAATTACATCACACAAACGTTTTGTATTTTCTTTGGTAAAATAGAACTCCCCACAATATTTTTTATACATTAATAAAGTCTTTGTATGGCAATAACCAATCTCTTCTGCAATAGCTCCGCAAGCTGTTCGTAAAAATACTACATCAGTATGAAAATCATCATCTTCATTTTTAGATGCAAATTCCCATGCTGTATTTTTTGTGTTATTATTTATTTCTTCATCACTAAATAATTTGTTCCAATTTAACTCCCTTGTTTGACTTTCCAAGTTGTGATAACCAATCATATTTTCTTCCTCCTGGTGCTCTATATTTAAAATTTTCTTTTACTAGTGTCTTCTCTATAGCTTTAATTAACTCTTTATGACTTATATTAACATCTTCCCAATCTATATTAGGATTTGCATTTCCACTAATTAATTTACTCCAAAATTCAACCTCTATTTGATTAAACATGCTACTATCTTTGGTTGCTGTTTTAGCTTCTGAGTAACTTACACCAAAAACATATCCTCTTTTTTGGTCAATGCAAACAACTCTATCTTTTCTTTTATAAAATGGTGGTAACTTATCAATTTGTACATTTTTATAATTTTCCTTTGTTATTTGCTCAATACTTTCAATAAGATTTTCTTTATTAAGTTCTAGAATTTTTACCCTTCTAGTGAGAATTTCTCCTTCTTCTTTTTCCTTAAATTTAATCGCAGGTTTTTTGGACCACCCTTTTTTACCCAACAACACCAAATAATCTTTTATATTGTCTGATTGAAGTTCTAAATATCTCTCAAAACTATTTGTACATTGAATAGCTCCAGTTTCGAAGTTTTCTATGTTTACATTTTCGAACATAGCGTTAAATTTTGAAAAACTAAATTTATCTGTAGGATAAACATCAATTTTATATTCTGTTTCATTTACTGACCAAAAACTATTCTTTGAGCATTCCATTTTAAGAGTTGGATTAAATTCACTTAAAGTTTCTATTGAATCACTGATTTTATAACATAATGTATTTACTACTTTTAAAATATTAATATACTTTTTCCGCCCCTGTTCTGTATATTCTTCTAGCATTAAATTTCCATTTTTGTTTATTAAACTATTAATCATAAGAAAAAGCTTAGGATCATTAATAACTCCATAATTTCCATTCAGTATTTCTTTCTTTAATTGTGCAATTTTTTCACGATTCATTCTTTATATGACCTCCCCATATAATAAAACCTTTATAGGACTTTTTAGCGTCTCTAATTTTAAAAATAATTATTTCTACTTAAAAATTTCACTTTACATAATAAATTCATCAAAAATCTATTTCAATCTTTTTATATGCACAAAAAAATTAAGAATCTTCACCTTACAGGTTAGAATTCTCCCCAATAGATTTTTATGTTCATTTCTACTATAATAAAAATCATTAATGAACATAATACTATTAAACCTATCATATTGACTAACAGTACTTGTCTATACGAACATTTTATTTAATTCTTTTATACCTAAAGCTACTGCTCCTATTACTCCTGAATTTTCTTTTAGTCTAGATTGCCTAATCTTAAAATCCTTACACATAGGAGGAAATCCTTTGAGTGATATAACCTCATTTAGTTTATTAATTATATGATCACTTGAATTTCCAATTCCCCCTCCAATAATCACAATATCTGGATCAAATAATGTTATTAAGTTAGCTATGGATATCCCAAGGTAAGTATAAACATCATTTAGAATATTAATATACTGTTTTTTCCCATTTTCCGCTTCTATAAAAACTTCTTTAGCTGTAATATTTTTATAATTAAATACTGTTTCTTCACTACTTGTCCGCTTAATCTTTTGTGCTTTTTTAGCAATAGCATTGCCTGATGCTATTGTTTCAAGACATCCATAATTTCCGCAACTACACTTATCTCCATCTAATTTAACAACAGTATGTCCTATTTCTAATGCATTAGATGTAATCCCAGTATATAATTCACCATTTATTATAGCAGCCCCACCAATTCCAGTACTTATAGTTAAATACACCATGCTTTTACTTCCTCTACCTTCTCCATACATATATTCACCTAAAGCTGCTACATTTGCATCATTTTGAAGAACTATGGGTATATTGTATTTTTCTTTTATAGGTCTTAATATATTAAAATTTTCAAATGGCAATTGAGTTGCTTTTATTATTATTCCATTTTGTATATCTAAAATCCCTGGAGAACCAATCCCAATAGCTTTTATATTTTCAACTTTTATTTTCGCTTTATTTAATACGGATTCAATTAATAATAAAATATTGCTTATTATATGACTTTCACCTAAACTTGCTTCTGTGGCGCTAATTTCACTTAAAATAATATTACCATTTAAATCTGCTAATGCTATATTTATCTTTGTCCCACCTAAATCAATTCCTATTACATACCCTTCTTCCATATATTTCACTCCTCCTTGCATAATGTAGTTATGATGTTTCATAGAAAATTCAATTCAGATCTACCTCACATTACAATTAATAATTTTTTTATTATTCTTATTTTTTATAATTCCATATAGAATCTTACGATGAAAAACGTGCATCTTTTGTAATATTACTCTTCTATTTAAATCCCTTTATGAATTTAAACAAATTAAATAAATTTGAGTATAATAATTCCGTACTATACAGAAATTTATGTTCCAACAGATTTTTCATATATTGCAATATCTACACCTAATGAATATATTTATAGGAATGTTTTTCAATTGAATCTTGTTTAATTTTCTTTAATTATTATTGTCTACCATATTTCACACTTTAACTTTTTACAAAAATCCTATTTGTGCCTTATCATCCTGCCATTAACTATTACATTTTTAATGTTAAGTTCTCCATCAAAAATTATGATATCAGCATCAAACCCTTGCATAATAGAACCTTTACTGTTATCAACTTTACAATGTTTTGCTGGATTAATAGTCACCATCTTGATAACTTCATGAAGTGAACAATTCGTATTATTATATACATTCTTAACAGCTTTATTGAGCATGGTTATAGATCCTGCTAAAACTCCTGATTTTAATTCAGCCTTTGAATTTGATATATTAAGCTCTTCATTATTAATTAAATATTTTCCATCATCCATATTTGAATACATAATGGCATCAGTTACAATAATAATATCATCTACTTTTTTTTGATTACATACTACCCTTAATGCTGTATATGAATTAATAATCCCATCTGCAATTATTTCTGTAGTAATGTTATTATCAAATATAGCTCCAATAATTCCGGGGTTTCTATGATGAAATATTGGCATTGCATTGAAAATATGTGTTGAATGAGATATCCCTAAATTTATAGCTTCTACGGCTTCTTCATATGAAGCTTTTGAATGTCCTATAGACGCAACAATCCCTTTTTTATATAAATATTTTATTAGTTCTTTATTATTTCCAACTTCAGGCGCTAATGTAACTGATACTATGTCTCTCTCTGATTCTCCAATAATTTCTTTAAAATTCTCTACAGATCCATCAAGTACACAATTTATATCATGCGCTCCTATCGCTTCTCTATTTATGAATGGCCCTTCTAAGTGGCATCCTAAAACATTTGCTCCACTAGTCCCCTTCTTTTTAGCCTCTGATACTATTTTTACTGCTGTTTTTATCTTTTTACTATCGAAAGTCATAGTTGTTGGTACAAATGACGTAGTTCCAAAATCAGCTATTATTTCAGAAATTTTATCTATTGACTCATACCTGCCGTCCATTACATCATATCCACCTGAACCATGAATATGAACATCTATAAATCCTGGTGAAAGATATAACCCTTCTCCCTCTAAAGTATCACATAAATATTTATCACTATTTGTAATTTCTTTAATTTTGCTATTTTCAACAAGTACATTCTTTTTTTCAATGCCTTCTGGAAAAATTACATTACAATTTTTAATTAGTAACAACTTTTTCACCTACTATACTTAAAAATTAATAGGGTTAATAAATTTAAAAATGTTATTTATTTAAAACATTTTTAAATTTCTAACCACTAATTATATATAAATATTTAACTTAAATAACTTGACTTGTGCATTAATTTGAGAAATTTTTCTATGAACATACATCCATAAATTACTTTAACAATTTTTTGTAAAAAAATAGCATAGATGCCTCCAATATGTTAGGTTTATGTTGTGACACCAAACCTAAGGAGGTTAATCTATGCTGACAACAATATTAAACCATAATGAAGCAATAAACAACTATATTTTAGAGTTAAACTTACCATATTATTCTACATTAAAGAACCCTATGATAAATTTAGTTTCTGGAATAACCATCACCGAAGGTAGTAAGAATCTCTCTTTAATCTATAGCAAACTTACTTGTAATAGAGATAGCAGTACTGGTTCACGGTTACTAAGCTCACACTCATGGAATCATGAGTATGTTACGGATGAACGAATATTTCATGCTATCTCTGAAATCTCAAATACGTGGAAAGATGATGATGTTGGATTTTTAATTATTGATGATACTTTAAGTAAAAAAGATATTTCTACAAAACATATAGAGGGTTTAGATTTTCATAATTCTCATGCAGATGTCACCAAGCCTATGTGATATCATTGCTTGGTAACATCTCATTATACAATTAATGATTACTCAATTCCTTTAAACTTTAAACAGTATCAACGTAAAAAAGTCTTTAAGAATAATCCTAAAAAGTTTAGAGATAAACAACAACTCGCTATAGAATTGATAAATGAATTTACTCCAGCTACGATAATCCTTATTTTTTACTAAGTACGGATATATCATTAGATAATCAAACTATAATCTCATACTATGAAAAACTTTGGAATTAAGATTGTTTTATTTCTTCTAAAATTTCATGTGGAATTCCATTCATCAACACTAAGCTCATCTTGTTCTTAAAAACGTATATTGTTACTCTATACAAATAATAGAACTTGTTTTTTATACGTTGATCTTTAAGTTCATAAAATTCTTTAATTACCTCTGCTTCATTTATCTCCCTTTCACCACTAAAATTCATATGAAATCTTGATTTTTTCAATATTTTTAAAATTTCTTCTCCCTCTCTAGTGTCTTTAAACTTAGAACTAGACATATAATAAAGATTTACTTTCTTACTTTTACAGAACTTATCATCCTCCATTTCTTTTTTTAATTTGCAATATTTAACACTCATTTCACCCATATCAAAAACAATAGGATTAAAACTACGACAATCACCTATAATATTTGAAAAATTGTATTCTCCAAAGTTTCTCCAACCACTCACTATATTAAGTGGTATTTTTTCCATATTAAATATTCTATTTAGAATGCAGCATGTTAAATATATTGCTATTGAACTAAAATCATCCCCTTCTTCCAAATATTTACTAACATCATATTCTAATATAACTGGCTCTGAAAATATTATATTATCAGATAATCCTTCAATCTTCTTTTCAAAACAACAAGAAAACTGTTCCAATTCATTCTTTAATTTTATAAAATCATTATCCATCATTGTATCATTCAATTTATTAACATCATGTTCTTCATTTACAAACTTTATCAACTTATTGTAACTAGTCTCTTCTAATATTGATTCATAACTACCTTTTTCTTTTATTTCATTATAAATTTTATAAAATTGTTTATTTAAGATATTCTTACTTGCAGCATCAAAAATTTTATGATCAAATCTAAATACTACCCTATAACTTTTCATATTTTCTTTTAATATAATAATTCTATATAAAATATCTTTTCCATCAAAATTGTATTCCCTGCGTTGTATATTATCAATTCTAGTAACCTTATTACTTAAGTCCTCATATTGAATTGAATTTAAATCTGAAATATCTATATAATTTAATTTTAAACTGTTAATTGTATCAAACTCTATAAAATAGTTCTTGTTATCTTCCTTTATAATAGTTGATCTCAACATCGCGTTTCTATTTATTAACTCTTTAATTGTTTTCACAATATTATCTACACTGATTTCATTTTCTATCAAAATTGTCATTGCAATTATTGGAACTTCATTTCTTTCTATAAATTCATCTTGTAAATAAAAAGTTCTATATTTATTGATAATCTTATTATTTACAATTTGATCTCTTAATTCATTACGATAATTATTAAATAAGATAATTTTATCTAAATAATTTTGTGACTCACCTTTTTGAGAATTAATAAATCCAATAAATTCATTCTTCGTTTTAAATAGATGCCAATTATCATTCCACTTATCAAATTTGAGTATAAAATTAGGAATAAATTTAATTGAGTAATTTTCTTTAATATACTCTACTATTTCATTCTCTCTACTATTAGTAAATAAAGTAATGTATTCTTCATTCTCTACTATCGTATTAACTAATCTACACTCAGTTATATTTTTATTTAATTCATCTTCTATTTGTTTTATTGTTATTCCTGTATCTATTTTTCTCCCTATTTCATCTGCCATAGCAACTATAGTTGAATTAGAATATATACTATTTAAACTTAATTCATACTTAAATTCTTTCTTTATTTTATCAATTAATATTATTACATTTAATGAATTTCCACCCACTTCGAAAAAGCTATTATTTATTCCTATTTTTTCAAATCCTAGAATTTCACTCCAAATTCTTGCTAAAGTTTTTTCAATCTTGTTTCTTGGAGCTTCATACTCAATTAAAATTGCATCTAGATTTGGCTCTGGAAGCGATCTTCTATCAATTTTTCCATTTTGTGTTAATGGAATTTTGTCTAATTGCATAAAATAAGTTGGTATCATATATTCTGGCAATGTTTGCTTTAGGTAATTCTTCAATTTTAGTTCTTCAAGAGAAAGATCACTTACAACATATGCACATATATATTTCTCCTTATTTTCTTTATTTTCCTTAACTAAAATGGCAGCCTCTTTAATAAACTTATGTTGTAACAATCTATTTTCTATCTCACCAAGTTCTATTCTGAATCCTCTTATCTTAACTTGGTTATCTATTCTTCCTAAGAACTCTATATTCCCATCTGGTAACCATCTAGCTAAATCTCCAGTTTTGTACATCTTAGTTCCCGGTTCAAATGGATTGTCTACAAACTTTTCTGCTGTTAATTCTGGTTTATTCAAATATCCTCTTGCCAATACGTCTCCGCCTATATAAATTTCCCCTGCTACGCCTACTGGTAAAAGCTTGCTATTGAAATCTAATATATATATTTGAGTGTTATTTATTGGCTTTCCTATTAGCACCGAATTTCTATAATTTTTTTTGTAATCATATTTATGAATAATACATCCAACTGTAGCTTCGGTTGGTCCATATTCATTTATTATCTCTATTTTGTTATCAAATAAATCACTAACAGACTTAGCTACCTTCCCCGTCAACTCTTCTCCACCAACAATAAACCTTATGATAGATTTATTTATATCCATCATATCTTTTACTAAACTTAAATGTGCTGGTGTTAGCTTAATGATAGATTGATTTTCTCCACAGAAAACCTTCTTTATAAGTTTATCAATTTCTACATTCTCATGTATAATAATGGAATTCCCACTTACTAATGGAGTAAAAATAGATGTTACAGTTAAATCAAATGATACAGAAGTATATAACGGCATATATAATTTTTCTTCAATACAATAGTTATTCTTTGAATACTCTATATAATTATTTAATGATTTATGCTCAATCATTACACCTTTAGGATTACCAGTTGTTCCTGATGTATAAATTACATATACTAAATTATTTGAACTACTTATTTGTTGTAGATTACTTGGATCATTTACAAATAAATTTTCATTAAATAAGTCAATAATTTCACCATCAAACTCTACAGATTTCACCAAATCATGCATGCTTAACAGCATTTTACTTTCACTATCCTTTAGCATATATTCTATTCTTTCCTTAGGATAGTTCGGATCTATCGGTAAATAAGCTCCACCAGCTTTTAATATTCCCATTATTCCTACAAGCATCTCCAGAGATCTTTCTACCATTATTCCTACTATAGAATCAGCTTTAACACCTTTATCTCTTAATAATCTTGCTAGACTATTTGATCTTTCATTTAACTCTCTATAAGTTAACTTTTTATCTTCAAACACTACTGCGATATTATCTGGCGTTCTTTCTACCTGAGCTTCAAATAATTCATATATTGTTTTATCTTTTGGATACTCTATATTGGTATCATTAAACTCATATAGTATTTGATTTCTTTCTGCTTCTGATAATAAATCAATTTCTTTTAATTTTATTTCTGCATTCTTTGCTATGCTATCTAAGATTTTTGTATAGTGCTTACTTAATCTTTCTATTGTTTCGTTGTTAAATAGTTTTGAACAATAGTCTATAGTAAAGCTTAATTTTTCATCATTCTCTAAAGCATTTAATGTTAAGTCAAATTTAGCTACTTTATTTTCATTATTATATGACTTCAATACAATATCATCTAACTTAATATCTACACCAGTTACTGTATCAACCATATTGAACATAACATCAAATAATGTATTTCTACTTGTATCTCTTCTTATGCCTAACTTTTCTACTAAAGCTTCAAGTTGATAGCTTTGATTTTCATAAGCCTTTAGAGAATTTTCTTTTACTTCCTTTAAGAAATCTATATATTTCTTATCTCCTTCTGGCTTATTTCTTAATGCTAGTGTATTTACGAACATACCCATTATATTTTGAAGATCTGCATGTAGTCTTCCAGCTATTGGCGTTCCTATTACTATATCTTCTTGTCCACTATATTTTGATAGAAGTATATTAAATGCTGATAGTAATGCCATATGCATTGTAGTTCCTGTTTCTTTTATAAGCTTTCTTAATTTTAGAGTTACTTCTTCATTTAGTTCAAAACTCACACTGTTTCCTTCAAAACTTTGCATAGCTGGTCTTTCGTAATCAGTAGGCATATTTAGTACTGGTATTTCATCACTAAATCTACTAATCCAGTATTCTTCTTGCTGCTTCATTTCTTCTGAGTTTAAAAAGTTATTCTGCCATGCCGCGAAATCTTTATATTGAAGTTTTAATGGTTTTAGAGTCTTTCCTTCATACATTTCAGTAAACTCATTTATTAATATCTCCATAGATAAGCCATCAGATATTATGTGATGCATATCTACTAATAAATAATATTTTTCATTATTTTCTACAAGTTCTACTCTAAGTAATGGAGCCTTCTCTAAATCAAAAGGTCTTACAAAGTTATTTATTATATCTTTTATATTGCCATTTTCATTTATATGCTCTAACCTAAATTCATAATTATTTTGTAACCTTTGTATTATTTCACCATTTAAAGTTTCAAAATAGGTTCTTAATGCCTCATGTCTTTGTACTAGTTTTCTAAAAGTCTCTTCTATTTTCTTCTTGTCAACTTTTCCTTCTAGTTCAAAAACTGCTGGCATATTATACGCTATGCTATCTTTATCAAATTGTTGAAGCATGTACATTCTCTTTTGTGCTGAAGATGCTTCATAGTACTCTTTTTCTTCTACTTTTTCTATCTTTGAATAAGGATTTTCTTCTACACTTTCAATATACTTACCCAACTCTTTTATTGTTGATGATTTAAATAACTCTTTTAATGGAACTTCTTTATTTAATTCCTTATGAATCTTAGACATAAGCATTGTTGCTTTTAAAGAGTGTCCTCCTAAATCAAAGAAGTTATCATTTATACCAACCTTGCTAATTCCTAATACTTCTCTCCATATTCTCACTAAGGTTTTTTCCACTTCATTTCTTGGCGCTTCATATTCAGTTAAAGCTACATCTCGATTTGGTTCTGGAAGTGCTCTTCTATCAAGCTTTCCATTAGCTGTTAATGGCATATTTTCTACTTGTACAAAGTAAGCTGGAACCATATAGTCTGGTAAACTTTCCTTTAGATATTCTCTTAAATACAAGTCTTTTACTTCTTTATTGCTTACTATATACGCACATATATCTTTTTCGCTTTCTTTGTTTTTCTTTACTAAAACCACTGCTCCTTTGACATTTTCATGTTGTAATAGTCTATTTTCTATCTCACCAAGTTCTATTCTAAATCCTCTTATTTTAACTTGATTGTCTATTCTTCCTAGAAACTCGATATTTCCATCTGGTAACCACCTTGCTAAGTCACCTGTTTTATACATTTTAGCCCCTAAGTTAAATGGATTATCCACGAACTTTTCTGATGTTAGTTCTGGCCTGTTTAAATACCCTCTTGCCAACCCATCTCCAGCTATACATAACTCTCCTGGTACTCCTATTTGAGCTAGTTGGTTATTATTTAATACATATATTTGTGTGTTACTTATAGGCTTCCCTATTGTTATCTTCTCTTCTTTATTTAAAAATTTAATTGTTGACCATATCGTTGTTTCAGTTGGTCCATATACATTATAAACATTTAATTTTTCATAATGCTTCAATTCTTGTACCAAATTGGTCGAAATTTCTTCGCCTCCAACTAATAGTGCCTTTATCCCTCTTAGTGACTTTTTAATCCTATTGCTACATAAAAGCATATTTAATCTTGATGGAGTACTTTGCATTAGTTCTACATTATTCTTCTCTATAATTTCACTTAGTTTTTCTCCATCAATATGTTCTTCTTCGCTAGCAACTACTACTTTTAATCCTTGAGTTAGTGGTACTAACGTTTCTAATCCAAATATATCAAAAGAAATTGTAGTAATACACAATATACTTTGGTATTCTAATAACTTTATTTCTTTAGTTATACCCTGTATAAAGTTATTAAACTGTTTGTGCTCTATCATAACTCCTTTTGGTTTTCCTGTAGAACCCGATGTATATATTACATAAGCTAAATCACTATAATTATTGATCTTATTTAAGTTACTATTATCATCTATAAATATATTTTCATCTGTAATATCTATTATATTTCCACTAAACTCTAAGCTTTTAGTAACTTTACCTGATATAACTAATGTATCTACCTGAGCATCATTAATTATATACTCTATTCTCTCTTTTGGATTCGTAACATCTATCGGTAAATAAGCTCCTCCTGCTTTAAGAATTCCCATTATTCCTATAATCATCTCTAAGGATCTTTCTACCATTATTCCTACTATAGAATCAGCCTTAACCCCTTTATCTCTTAATACTCTAGCAAGGCTGTTTGATCTTTCATTTAACTCTCTATAAGTCAACTTTTTATCTTCAAACACTACTGCGATATTATCTGGCGTTCTTTCTACCTGAGCTTCAAATAACTCATGTATTGTTTTATCCTTTGGATAATCTACCTTTGTATCATTAAACTCATATAGTATTTGATTTCTTTCTGCTTCTGATAATAAATCAATTTCTCTTAATTTTATTTCTGCATTCTTTGCTATGCTATCTAAAATTCTTATATAGTGACAGCTTAATCTTTCTATTGTTTCCTTCTTAAACAGTTTTGAGCAATACTCTATAGTAAAGCTTAATTTTTCATCATTTTCTAAAGCATTTAATGTTAAGTCAAATTTAGATACTTTATTTTCATTTCTATATGACTTCAATATAATATCAGCTACCTTAATATCTATACTGGTTACCGTATCAACCATATTGAACATAACATCAAACAATGGATTTCTACTTGTTTCTCTTCTTATATCCAGCTTTTCTACTAAAGTTTCAAGTTGATAGTTTTGATTTTCATAAGCCTTTATCGAATTTTCTTTTACTTCCCTTAAGAAATCTATATATTTCTTATCTTCTTCTGGCTTATTTCTTAATGCTAATGTATTTACGAACATACCAATTATATTTTGAAGATCTGCATGTGATCTTCCAGCTACTGGTGTTCCTATTACTATATCTTCTTGTCCACTATATTTTGATAGAAGTATATTAAATGCTGATAGTAATGCCATATGCATTGTAGTTCCTGTTTCTTTTATAAGTCTTCTTAACTTTAATGTTATGTCTTCATCAACTTCAAAAGTTACACTATCTCCTTCAAAACTTTGTATAGCTAATCTTTCGTAGTCAGTAGGCATATTTAGTACTGGTATTTCATCACTAAATCTACTAATCCAGTATTCCTCTTGCTGCTTCATTTCTTCTGAGTTTAAAAAATTATTCTGCCATGTTGCAAAATCTTTATATTGAAGTTTTAATGGTTCTAGAGTCTTTCCTTCATAAATTTTGGTAAACTCATTTATTAATATTTCCATAGATAAACCGTCAGATATTATGTGATGCATATCTATTAATAAATAATATTTTTCTTTATTTTCTACAAGTTCTACTCTAAATAGTGGAGCCTTCTCTAAATCAAAAGACCTTACAAAGTTATTTATTATATCTTTTATATTGCCATTATCATTTATATGCTCTAATCTAAATTCATAATTATTTTGTATCCTTTGTATTATTTCACCATTTAAAGTTTCAAAATAGGTTCTTAATGACTCATGTCTTTGTATTAGTTTTCTAAAAGTCTCTTCTATTTTCTTCTTGTCAACTTTTCCTTCTAGTTCAAAAACTGCTGGCATATTATACGCTATGCTACCTTTATCAAATTGTTGAAGCATATACATTCTCTTTTGAGCTGAAGATGCTTCATAGTACTCTTTTTCTTCTACTTTCTCTATCTTTGAATAAGGATTTTCTTCTACACTTTCAATATACCTGCCCAACTCTTTTATTGTTGGTGATTTAAATAACTCTTTTAATGGAACTTCTCTATTTAATTCCTTATGAATTTTAGACATAAGCATTGTTGCTTTTAAAGAGTGTCCACCTAAATCAAAGAAGTTATCATTTATTCCAACCTTCTTAATTCCTAATAATTCACTCCATATTCTCACTAAAGTTTCTTCCACTTCATTTCTTGGGGCTTCATATTCAGTTAATGATACCCCTAAGTTTGGTTCTGGAAGTGATCTTCTATCAAGCTTTCCATTAGTTGTTAATGGTATGTTTTCTATTTGTACAAAATAAGTTGGAACCATATATTCTGGCAATGATTCTTTTAAGTAGTTCTTTAAATTTAAATCTTGAAGATTTTTTTCACTTACAACATATGCACATATATATTTCTCATTATCTTTACTTTCCTTAACTAGAACAGCTGCCTCTTTAATATTTTCATGCTGTAATAGCCTATTTTCTATCTCTCCAAGTTCAATTCTAAATCCTCTTATCTTAACTTGATTATCTATTCTTCCTAAAAACTCTATGTTTCCATCAGGTAGCCACCTAGCTAAATCTCCTGTTTTATACATCTTTGTTCCCAATTCAAATGGATTATCCACAAACTTTTCTTCTGTTAAATCTGCCCTATTTACGTATCCTCTTGCCACCCCATCTCCTGATATGCATAACTCGCCTGGAACTCCTATAGGTAAAAGGTTATTTTTGTTATTCATAATATACATCTTAGTATTGCTTAATGACTTTCCTATAGGTATACTGCTACTCTTGAAATTTTTTGCTATTGAATACATTGATGAATAAATTGTTGTTTCTGTTGGTCCATACAAGTTTTCCAAATTTATAGTTTTAAATTTATTATAGAATCTACAAACTATATTTGATTTTATTTCCTCTCCTGCAACAAATAAATATTTTAAACTCCGAACTTTATATAAATTTTTTTCAGGTATTTCATTAAAAATACTTAGCATAGACGGTACAAAATTAATTCGAGTCACATTAAATTTATGGACACAATTTA
Source organism: Clostridium sp. TW13 (assembly GCF_024345225.1). NCBI lineage: Bacteria > Bacillati > Bacillota > Clostridia > Eubacteriales > Clostridiaceae > Inconstantimicrobium > Inconstantimicrobium mannanitabidum. The sequence continues at coordinate 511,434 of NZ_BROD01000001.1, read as the reverse complement.
TTATAGATGTCAAATCCATATGCTCATTTGGTTTTATTATAACTAAAGATGCACCTCCTCCTATAAACCACCCAAATAATTCAGTTACTGATACATCAAATGTATATGTTGTTTTTAGCAGAAAAAAATCTCTATCTTCTAATGGATATCTTCTACTAAGAGATATTAATGTATTAACTACACACCTGTGCTCTACCATTGTTCCTTTAGGATTCCCAGTCGTTCCTGATGTATAAATAACATATGCCAGATTACTTGAAGTGTTTATTTTATTTGGATTACTTACATTACCTTTAAATAACTCTTCATTAAATAAATTTATAACTTCTCCATCAAACTGTATATTATCAATTAAATTTGCCGTGCTTAATAAAACTGTACTTGCACTATCCTTTAGCATATACTCTATTCTTTCCTTAGGATAGTTCGGATCTATCGGTAAGTAAGCACCACCAGCTTTTAGTATTCCCATTATTCCTACTATCATTTCTAGTGATCTTTCTACCATTATTCCTACTATAGAATCAGACTCAATCCCTTTATATCTTAATACTCTAGCAAGACTGTTTGATTTTTCATTTAACTCTCTATAAGTCAACTTTTTATCTTCAAACACTACTGCGATATTATCTGGTGTTTTTTCTACCTGAGCTTCAAACAATTCATGTATTGTTTTATCCTTTGGATAATCCACCTTTGTATCATTAAACTCATATAGTATTTGATTTCTTTCTGTTTCTGATAATAAATTAATATCTTTTAATTTTATTTCTGCATTCTTTGCTATGCTATCTAAAATTCTTATATAGTGGCAGCTTAATCTTTCTATTGTTTCGTTGTTAAATAGTTTTGAACAATAGTCTATAGTAAAGCTTAATTTTTCATCATTCTCTAAAGCATTTAATGTTAAGTCAAATTTAGCTACTTTATTTTCATTATTATATGACTTCAATACAATATCATCTAACTTAATATCTACACCAGTTACTGTATCAACCATATTGAACATAACATCAAATAATGTATTTCTACTTGTATCTCTTCTTATGCCTAACTTTTCTACTAAAGCTTCAAGTTGATAGCTTTGATTTTCATAAGCCTTTAGAGAATTTTCTTTTACTTCCTTTAAGAAATCTATATATTTCTTATCTCCTTCTGGCTTATTTCTTAATGCTAGTGTATTTACGAACATACCCATTATATTTTGAAGATCTGCATGTAGTCTTCCAGCTATTGGCGTTCCTATTACTATATCTTCTTGTCCACTATATTTTGATAGAAGTATATTAAATGCTGATAGTAATGCCATATGCATTGTAGTTCCTGTTTCTTTTATAAGCTTTCTTAATTTTAGAGTTACTTCTTCATTTAGTTCAAAACTCACACTGTTTCCTTCAAAACTTTGCATAGCTGGTCTTTCGTAATCAGTAGGCATATTTAGTACTGGTATTTCATCACTAAATCTACTAATCCAGTATTCTTCTTGCTGTTTCATTTCTTCTGAGTTTAAAAAGTTATTCTGCCATGCCGCGAAATCTTTATATTGAAGTTTTAATGGTTTTAGAGTCTTTCCTTCATACATTTCAGTAAACTCATTTATTAATATCTCCATAGATAAACCGTCAGATATTATGTGATGCATATCTATTAATAAATAATCTTTTTCTTTATTTTCTACAAGTTCTACTCTAAGTAATGGAGGCTTCTCTAAATCAAAAGGTCTTACAAAGTTATTTATTATATCTTTTATATTGCCATTATCATTTATATGCTCTAACCTAAATTCATAATTATTTTGTAACCTTTGTATTATTTCACCATTTAAAGTTTCAAAATAGGTTCTTAATGACTCCTGTCTTTGTATTAGTTTTCTAAAAGTCTCTTCTATTTTCTTCTTGTCAACTTTTCCTTCTAGTTCAAAAACTGCTGGCATATTATATGCTATGCTATCTTTATCAAATTGTTGAAGCATGTACATTCTCTTTTGTGCTGAAGATGCTTCATAGTACTCTTTTTCTTCTACTTTTTCTATCTTTGAATAAGGATTTTCTTCTACACTTTCAATATACTTACCCAACTCTTTTATTGTTGGTGATTTAAATAACTCTTTTAATGGAACTTCTTTATTTAATTCCTTATGAATCTTAGACATAAGCATTGTTGCTTTTAAAGAGTGTCCACCTAAATCAAAGAAGTTATCATTTATTCCGACCTTTTTAACTCCTAATACTTCACTCCATATTCTCACTAAAGTTTTTTCAACTTCATTTCTTGGTTCTTCATATTCAGTTAAATTTGAGTCTAAATTTGGTTCTGGAAGTGCTCTTCTATCAAGCTTTCCATTAGCTGTTAATGGCATATTTTCTACTTGTACAAAGTAAGCTGGAACCATATACTCTGGCAATATTTCTTTTAGGTAACTCTTTAAATTTAATTCTTTAACATTTTTTTCACTTACAACATATGCACATATATATTTCTCACTATCTTTGTTTTCTTTAACTAGAACCACTGCCTCTTTAATATTTTCATACTGTAATAGCCTATTTTCTATCTCTCCAAGTTCAATTCTAAATCCTCTTATTTTAACTTGATTATCTATTCTTCCTAAGAACTCTATATTTCCATCAGGTAACCATCTAGCTAAGTCTCCTGTTCTATACATCTTTCTTCCTAGTTCAAAGGGATTATCTATAAACTTTTCTGATGTTAATTCTGGTCTATTCAAGTAGCCTCTTCCTACGGCAGCCCCACTAACAAATATTTCACCTTTAACGCATACTGGAACAACTCCCAAGTCATTATTCAAAATATAAATATTACTATTGCCTATAGATTTTCCTATAGGTATAGCTTTCTTTCCATCCTCACTTCCATTTATCTTATAAAAAGTTGAACATATAGTAGCCTCTGTTGGCCCATATCCATTTACGATTTCAATATCACAATTTAGATCATAAAATCTGCTTAAAGTTTCACCTGTTATTGCTTCAACACCAACTAATATCTTATTTAACTTAATATCATTTTTATACGATATTAACTCTTCATAAACACTTAGCAGTAATGAAGGAGGTATATATGAGAATGTAACATTATTGTTCAATATTAAATTACTTATTTCCTTTGGATCAAAAGTTTTATGCTTATCATTTATGACTAAGGTTGCTCCACTTGTTAATGTTACAAAAAACTCACAAACACTTACATCAAATACATAGTTAGTTAATGATAAAACTATATCATTTGAATCAAATCCTTGATCAAATTGTTCACTAAAACAATTTATAAAGTTATTAACATTCTTGTGTTCACACATTACACCTTTAGGATTACCTGTAGTTCCTGAAGTATAGATTACATAAGCTAAATCACTTGACATATTTATTTTTTCTAAGTTTTCTGATTCATTTTTAAATAACTCTTCACTAAATAAATCTATAACTTCTCCATCAAACTCTATATTATCAATTAAATTTGCTGTGCTTAATAGAACCTTACTTTTACTATCTTCTAGCATATATTCTATTCTTTCCTTAGGATAGTTCGGATCTATCGGTAAGTAAGTACCACCAGCTTTTAGTATTCCCATTATTCCTACAAGCATCTCCAGAGATCTTTCTACCATTATTCCTACTATAGAATCAGCTTTAACACCTTTATCTCTTAATACTCTAGCAAGGCTGTTTGATCTTGCATTTAACTCTTTATAAGTCAACTTTTTATCTTCAAACACTACTGCGATATTATCTGGCGTTCTTTCTACCTGAGCTTCAAATAACTCATGTATTGTTTTATCCTTTGGATAATCTACCTTTGTATCATTAAACTCATATAGTATTTGATTTCTTTCTGCTTCTGATAATAAATCAATTTCTTTTAATTTTATTTCTGCATTCTTTGCTATGCTATCTAAGATTTTTGTATAGTGCTTACTTAATCTTTCTATTGTTTCCTTCTTAAATAGTTTTGAACAATAGTCTATAGTAAAGCTTAATTTTTCATCATTCTCTAAAGCATTTAATGTTAAGTCAAATTTAGATACCTTATTTTCATTACTATATAGTTTCAATATAATATCATCTAACTTAATATCTCCACCTGTTACCGTATCAACCATATTGAACATAGCATCAAACAATGTATTTCTACTTGTATCTCTTCTTATATCCAACTTTTCTACTAAAGTTTCAAATTGATAGCTTTGATTTTCATAAGCCTTTAGAGAATTTTCTTTTACTTCCTTTAAGAAATCTATATATTTCTTATCTCCTTCTGGCTTATTTCTTAATGCTAGTGTATTTACGAACATACCCATTATATTTTGAAGATCAGCATGTGGCCTTCCAGCTATTGGCGTTCCTATTACTATATCTTCTTGTCCACTATATTTTGATAGAAGTATATTAAATGCTGATAGTAATGCCATATGCATTGTAGTTCCTGTTTCTTTTATAAGCTTTCTTAATTTTAGAGTTACTTCTTCATTTAGTTCAAAACTCACACTGTTTCCTTCAAAACTTTGCATAGCTGGTCTTTCGTAATCAGTAGGCATATTTAGTACTGGTATTTCATCACTAAATCTACTAATCCAGTATTCTTCTTGCTGCTTCATTTCTTCTGAGTTTAAAAAGTTATTCTGCCATGCTGCAAAATCTTTATATTGAAGTTTTAATGGTTCTAAAGTCTTTCCTCCATACATTTCAGTAAACTCATTTATTAATATCTCCATAGATAAGCCATCAGATATTATGTGATGCATATCTATTAATAAATAATATTTTTCATTATTTTCTACAAGTTCTACTCTAAATAGCGGAGCCTTCTCTAAATCAAAAGACCTTACAAAGTTATTTATTATATCTTTTACATTGCCATTATCATTTATATGCTCTAAGCTAAATTCATAATTATTTTGTAACTTTTGTATTATTTCACCATTTAAAGTTTCAAAATAGGTTCTTACTGACTCATGTCTTTGTATTAATTTTCTAAAAGTCTCTTCTATTTTCTTCTTGTCAACTTTTCCTTCTAGTTCAAAAACTGCTGGCATATTATACGCTATGCTATCTTTATCAAATTGTTGAAGCATATACATTCTCTTTTGTGCTGAAGATACTTCATAGTACTCTTTTTCTTCTACTTTTTCTATCTTTGAATAAGGATTTTCTTCTACACTTTCAATATACTTACCCAACTCTTTTATTGTTGGTGATTTAAATAACTCTTTTAATGGAACTTCTCTATTTAATTCCTTATGAATCTTAGACATAAGTATTGTTGCTTTTAAAGAGTGTCCACCTAAATCAAAGAAGTTATCATTTATACCAACCTTCTTAATTCCTAATACTTCACTCCATATTCTCACTAAAGTTTCTTCCACTTCATTTCTTGGAGCTTCATATTCAGTTAAAGATGCCTCTAAGTTTGGTTCTGGAAGTGCTCTTCTATCAAGCTTTCCATTAGTTGTTAATGGCATCTTTTCTACTTGTACAAAATAAGTTGGAACCATATATTCTGGCAATGATTCTTTTAAGTAGTTCTTTAAATTTAACTCTTGAAGATTTTTTTCACTTACAACATATGCACATATATATTTCTCATTATCTTTACTTTCCTTAACTAGAACAGCTGCCTCTTTAATATTTTCATGCTGTAATAGCCTATTTTCTATCTCTCCAAGTTCAATTCTAAATCCTCTTATCTTAACTTGATTATCCACTCTTCCTAAGAACTCTATATTTCCATCAGGTAACCATCTACCCAAGTCTCCTGTTCTATACATCTTTGTTCCCACTTCAAATGGGTTATCTACAAATCTTTCTGCTGTTAAGTCTGGTCTATTCAAATAACCTCTCGCTAATCCATCTCCACTTATATATATTTCTCCATACACACCTATAGGTGCAATTTGATTTTTAGTATTTAAAATATATATAGATGTATTTTTTATAGGTTTACCTATAGATATATTTTTTATTTGATTCATTTTTTTTGCTTCTATTAAATATATACTAGAATCTACACAACATTCAGTTGGACCATAAACATTACTTATCTTTATGTTTGAAAACATTCTAAATATATTTCTAACATGTTGCTTTTCTAATTTATCTCCACCAATTATAAGTTGTTTTAAATTTAATTTACTTTCTTTACTTATAAAATTTGCTATCATGCTTAAATGAATTGGAGTCCCATCTGATATATCTATACAATTTCTCTCATAATATTTTAAAAGTTCCTCACCATCTTTTCGTGTATCCTCTGGAACAATATATAAACTATTTCCACTAATTAATGTTGTAAATATCTGTTGTACTGATGCATCAAAATAATATGGTGCTACAATTGCCACTCTTAGCTTATCGGTATACATGTTATAAATGCTCGTCCTTAATGCATAAACTAAATTATTAACATTCTTGTGCTCACACATTACACCTTTAGGATTACCTGTAGTTCCTGAAGTATAGATTACATAAGCTAAATCACTTGACGTGTTTATTTTATCTAAGTTTTCTGGTTCGTTTTTAAATAGCTCTTCATTAAACAAATTTATAACTTCTCCATCAAACTCTATATTATCAATTAAATTTGCTGTGCTTAATAAAACCTTACTTTTACTATCCTTTAGCATATATTCTATTCTTTCCTTAGGATAGTTCAGATCTATCGGTAAGTAAGCACCACCAGCTTTTAGTATTCCCATTATTCCTACTATCATTTCTAGTGATCTTTCTACCATTATTCCTACTATAGAATCAGCCTTAACCCCATTTTCTCTTAGCACTCTAGCAAGACTATTAGCTCTTTCATTTAACTCTCTATAAGTTAACTTGTCATTTTCAAATACTACTGCAATATTATCTGGAGTCTTCTCTACCTGAGCTTCAAATAATTCATGTATCGTTTTGTCCTTTGGATAATCTACCTTCGTATCATTAAACTCATATAGTATTTGATTTTTTTCTGTCTCTGATAATAAATCAATATTTTCTATCTCAATATTAGGATCAATTAATAAATCTTCTATAATTCTTTCTAAATAAATTCCTAACTTATCAACAATAATTTCATTTATTGATAAATTATTAAAATTAAATTTAAATTCAATTCCGTCAAAAGTCAATATTTCTAAGGCCATATTATAGTTTGTTTGCTCTATAATTGAACATTCTTGTATAGATAATACATTGCCTTTATTCGCCTCAAAATCTAACGGATAATTCTCTATAGTAACTATAGAATTGAAAAGATCTTCATTAGATTTCATTCCGCAATACTCTTTTATATCTATTAAAGATGTATTTTCAAAACCTTTCCTTTCATTAAGACTTTTATCTAAAGATTTAATTAATTCTATTAATGTAGTTTTCTCATCAGATTTTACTCTTAATGGGACAGTATTTATAAATAATCCTACCATTTTATCTACGGAACTTATATTTTCTGGTCTTCCTGAAACTGTTGCACCAAATAGAACTTCCTTTGAATTGTTAAATTTCTGAAGTAATACTCCCCAGGCTCCATATAATATGGCTGATAATAAAATCTTATTTTCTTTTGAAAAATCTTTAATTTTATTTACTTTAATATCATTTATCTTGTATGATATTTCTTTATGAACACCAGTATCTTTAAAACTAAAGTAATCATCTCTATCATCTAACCCATCTAGATAACTTGACCAATACTTTTTCTCTTCTTCCTTATTTACAGAACTTAAATACTTAACAAATTGACTAAACTTTGGTTTGTTAATCTTTTTAAGCTCTTTTTCTTCATATAAGCAACTATACGCTTCCATAACTTCCTTCAGTATTATTCCATTACTCCAACCATCATACAAAATATGATGATTGCTTACAATCATCTCATGAGTATTTGCATCTAACTTACATACGTAAATTCTTAAAGTTTCTCTTGTTATATCTATCCTATTATCTAAATCCTTTAATTTAACTTCTTCTATTAAACCTTCTTTATCTTCTTCATTTACAAAATCTAAGTATTTTATTGGGATTTCATATTGCTTAAGAACAACTTGTATTGGTTTCTCAATTCCTTTCCATCTAAAAATTGTTCTTAACATTTCATTATTATCTATTACAAACTGCCAAGCTTTTCGTAATAACTCTATCTTTAAATCTCCTCTAAGAGTTAAACTTAATTGCTCATGATACATATTACTTTCTTCATCACTAATATAGTGAAACAACATTCCTTGTTGCAAACTAGTTAATGACATAAAATTCTCTATGTTATTTTTATCCAATACACCATGTTTTACCATATAATCACCTCATTATAAAATTTATATCGCTTATCTTCCCAAAATCCATTTTTATAACCCTATCTGCAATATTAAAATATCTATCATCATGGGTTACAGCTATTACACACTTTCCCTTAGCTTTGAGTTCTAATAGCAAAGTATTATAGAAAAAGAACCTAAACTCAGGGTCTTGATCTGCTGCCCATTCATCAAACAAATAAATAGGTCTATCTTCTAAATAAGTAACCAATAAAGCTAGTCTCTTCTTCTGACCTGTTGATAGTTTTGTTGTACTAAACTTTCCATCTTGAATTTGAACTTTATCACTTAACTGTAATATCTCTAAATATTTTTCTATCTCACATTCTTTGCCTTTATAATTTACACCATAAAGCTTATCAAAGAGATAGAAATCTGCAAAAACTGTTGAATAACTTTCACTCAATTGTTTTTGCGATGTCCTGCCATTTAATGTTATTTTACCTTTAGCCGGTAAATATAAACCAGTCAATAATTTGGCTAATGTTGACTTTCCACTGCCATTTCCACCTGTTATAAAAACTATTTCTCCAGATTTAAATTCATAGTTAATTGGTCCTACTTTGAATGATTGTCCATCTGTGTTAGCATATTCATACTCTACATCTTTTAATTTTAAAGATAAGTTATCTCCCATTTCTCTACAAATAACATTTTCTTCTTCCTTAATATAGAATGATATTTCATCAATTAAACTATTGATTCTTTTTAAGCTTATTTTTACTTCAATAGCATTAGGGATAGTGTTTAATATTCCGTGCACTGGTCCTGTCATATAAAGTAGTATAAAAATGTAACTTGTAAGGCTAGTTGAATTTAAATTTTTCAAAATAAAAGGAAAAATAAATACTACAGATCCAATTGCTAAAGTAAATAAAAGTTCTCCTATTACAAACATATTCGCAAATGCTAATGCAGACTTACTTCTTTTAACTTTATATTTACTGCAACTTTCTTCAATATCTTTTTCAAATTCATTTTTCCTGTTCCCATTTAAACTTAGCTCTTTAAATCCACCTATTAAGTCGCTAATAAATTTAAAAAATATATTTTGAAGATCTCTAGCTTCTTCTCCAAGTTTATTAGCATATCTACCAACCAAATAATAAATGCTAGCAATTAGTACTATTATTAATACTGAAAGGACTAATGCATATATATTTATTGTCCCTAAATATATAAAACAACATATAAGAGTAACAGCACTAGTTATACCTCCAATTAGAATATTTACAAATCTACTAATAGTCTCCGTATCATTATTTAAGGTTGTCTCAATTCTACCTTTTTCAATTTGTTCAAATTTATTGTATTGAGTTCCCAATAATTCACCAATAATTTTCATTCTTTTGGAGTATACTACTTCATTAGTAAAGCTGACTAACCTTTCTCTCATTATCTTTTGCCCATAGACATACAGAACAATTCCTAGCATGAAATATACTAAAAGTTTAAACTTTAAAGCATTATTACTATCTATGGCCATATTGATAGTAAATATTATAAGAGAATTACCAAATCCACTTAAAACACTTAATAAAGATAATAATATTATTCCTTTTTCTTTTTCTTTTTTAAAAAAGCTTGTAAATATAAAATATACATATCCAACCCAAATGGCTATATATATTGAATACAATGCCATTTCAACACTATCAGGAAGCCAAACAAATACAAACTTCCATGACACTCCATTATATAAAACCTGCGGAACCAAATATATACAATAACTTAACCACGACATAAATAAGAAAGAAAAAATAAATCTTAAACTACTTTTTACACCACTAAATTTGAAATACCTTTGTTTTCTAAATATCTCTCTTACAGCTTTTATCATAAAATATAAAATCACTAAAACTAATATACTTGAAATACATACTATGGCAATAGCCACTTTATCTGCACTCTTATTCAAATCTTTTATATCTTTTCTAACAGATTCTCCTTGCAATATTTTATTAATACCTAATCCAATATTTTGAACATAATTAGAGTTTGTATTACTTAATACAGCTACTCCAACTTTTTCTTTAGGATTAAATATTATGAAAGAAGAATAATTAGGATTGTTTCCCCCATGAGAAACATCATCTCTTGGATAGATAAACCATCCACTAGCATAAAATGATCCATCACTTAATGGACTAACTGTACGATTAGCTTCTTGAGATTTTTTTATTATATCTTTATCAAATTTTGATTCATCCATAATCCCCATTTGAATCCGAAGCCATTTAGCCATATCTTCTCCACTAGATATGATATATCCAGCTGGCTTATTTCCTCTATACATTGGTGCTTTATATAACTGTTGTTTTAAAAATCCAATTTTATATCCACTAGCTATATTCTCATTTATAGCTTCATTTTTAAATAGATAGGTGTTATTTAACCCCATTGGCTTTAAAATAGTTTCTTCGATGTAGTTTTCATATGTTTTTCCAGTCACTTTTTCAATAATTAACCCTAAAACATCATAGTTTATAGTTGCATATTGAAATTTCTTACCTGGCTCACTGTCTAGTTCCATACCCACTAGAGTTTTAATTGTTTCTTCAAGAGCACTAGTTTCATTTGAAACTGGAATCTTATCTATAGTCTTAAAAGGTATACCACTTGTTTGATGTAATAGTTGCTCAATAGTTATTGGTACTTCCTTATCTTTATATTTAACCTTTAACCAAGGTATATATTTAGTTACTTCATCATTAATATTAATTTGTCCACTTTTTTCTAGATTTAAAATACCTAATGCAGTAAACGCCTTACTATTAGAACCTATTTCAAATAGAGTTTGCGAATTAACTGGCTTTTTACTCTCTAAGTCAGAATATCCAAATCCTTTTTGATAAACAGTCTTATCTCCTTTAACTATAGAAATAGATACCCCTGGAACATTACCCTCTTTCATGTTTTTTTCTATAAATTTTTCTACCTTTACTGTTTCATCCTTAGTTAAATAATTTATTTCTTTATTATCATTGCTCAAAGCATACACATTAATTGGGCATAATATTATGCTTAGAAAAGCACTAAGTATAACTAAGATTTTATTGAATCTCTTCATATAATATTGCTCCTTATATAAATATTTTTACTCAAAAAGAGCATCTAAATCCTCTTGTGATATATCAGCAGCATCAAAATCTGACGGAGTAAATTCCTTTACAGTCTTATTTGAACATTTATCTAAGATTAAATTTAATGTTTCTACATAGCTTTCAATGAATTTTTCTATAGTTTCATCCTTAAATCTATTTTTACTATATTCAACAGTTATTTTTAATTTTTTATTAACTATTATTGCAACAATATCTATAAGCGCCGTCAATGAATTTCTATTATCACTACTTAGTCCAAATTTAACGTCTGATATGCCAAATTTTTCTTTATCTATTATATTATCAAAGTCCCCAAGATAATTAAATCTTACATACTTACTTGCTTGTTCTTTAAGTTCCTTTTTTAAGAATTTAAGAATACTATAATTGAATCCTTTATTAGGTATATTTCTAAGTTGCTCTTTTAAAGATTTAATATTATTATCTACATCCTCATGTTGTATACTAAAGTATGCAGGATATATACTTGTAAACCATCCAACTGTTCTAGACACATCAATATAGGCGTTTATATCCTCTCTACCATGTCTTTCATTTTCAACTACTATCTCATCCTTATTAGTTAACTTATTTAGTGTAATAACTAATCCAATTATTAAAACTTCATTAAGGTCTATATTATATATTTCATTGGTTTTTTCTATTAAATTATCCAATGTTTCTTCATCTATTTCATGACTTAAAATATTAGATGTTTCAACATTATCCTTTTCATTATTGAAATCTACAATATAACCAAACTCTTTATCTAATATTGATTTCCAATACTCAACCTCTTCACTAAAATCATTTCTAATATAAGTTTGTAAAGCTTCTGACCACTCTTTATATGAATGTGTTTTTAAAGGTAACCTTATCTCTCTATCTTCATCCAATTGTTTTAAGATTGTTATGAAATCATCTAATATTACTCTCCATGAAACACCATCTACTATTAAATGGTGAGCTGTAAATAGCAAAGCTTGGCTGTCTTTCTCTAAATCAACCATTACTACATTGAATAAACTACTATTTTCTATATTAATACTAGAATTGGCTTCTTCTATTAATTTTTGCATATTCTTGCATTGCTCATCGTAGCAATATTGAGATAAATCATAATATTTAAAAACATGTATTTCATTAAACTTTTTATTGCTGTAATATAGCTTATCACTTCTTCTATCATAATTAATTCTTAAAGCATCATGATGCTCAATCAATTTATTTACAGCAATTATAACCTTATTTCTATCTAGCTTTCCTTTATACTCTAATAGAACATGCTGATTATAAAAGTTTTCGTTAGAGAACTTTTGATTAAAAAACCATTCTATTATAGGTATTTTTTCAACAGTTCCTTCACTTTTATCTTGACTTATTGATCTAATAACTTGGCTTTCTTCTATAGTACCTGCTATCTCCTCTATAGAATCATAAGCTAATATATCTTTCACTTTAATATTCAATCCAACATTTTTAAGTTTAGATGAAATTTGAATAGCTTTTATAGAATCTCCACCAAGCTGATAGTAATTATCATTCATACTTATATTTTCTACACCTAATATTTCTTCCATAACTCTTACTAACTCTTTTTCAGCTAAGGTTTCATATTTTACAAACTCTCTCTCAATTATTTCCGGCTCTGGCAGCAATGCATAATTTATCTTTCCATTTATAGTTAATGGAAGTTTCTCTATAAATACAAAATTAGTTGGTATCATATATTTAGGTAAGAATTTTAAAAGCCATTCTTTTAACTGTAAATATGTGATTTCTTTTATAATAACTAAATAAGCATTTAGAAACCTATTTCCTGATAAATCTTCTTTAGAAACAACAACTGCATCTTTAACACAGTCATTCTCTATTAAGTATCTCTCTATCTCGCCAAGTTCAATTCTATGACCTCTTATTTTTACTTGGTTATCAATTCTTCCTACATACTCAATAACTCCATTCTCTAAATATCTTGCTGTATCACCTGTTCTATACATCCTTTTTCCTTTGCTGAATGGATTTTCAATAAATCTTTCATGGGTCAACTCTTCTCTATTTAAATACCCTCTAGCAACGCCATCACCAGAAATATATACCTCTCCAACACTCAAGGTTGAAACTGGATTTAATTCATTATCTAATATATATATTTGCACATTATCCCCAGGGTGCCCGATTGGTACTGATAATCCTCTATTTTTTTCTTCATCATATTTGCATATCATACATCCAACTACAGTTTCTGTTGGCCCATATTCATTAAATATCTCTATATTTTTACCAAAACTATTACATACTTCTTTTGCTAAATTTACCTTTAAATCTTCTCCACCTACAATAAATCTCTTTATATTGGATAAACTATTGTTTATATCCTTTAATAAAGTTAAATGTGCTGGGGTAAGCTTTACCACTGTCACTTTATTTTCTCTTAATATTTTATATAGAACAAATTCTTTTTCATCATTATCATAAATAATAATCTTGCTACCTGAAATTAATGGTGTAAATATAGAAGTTACTGTTAAATCAAAGGAAATTGAAGAGTATAATGGCATAGCTTCCTCTTCATCTTTCAAGTACATTTTCTTAGCCCACCATACATAGTTTGTAAGACCTCGATGTTCAATCATTACTCCCTTTGGCTTTCCAGTTGAACCTGAAGTATAAATAATATAAACTAAATCACTAAAAGTGTTATACTTTTGCAAATTAGTTTTTCCATGTCCTTGCAAATCCTCATTATTTATATTAATTATGTTTCCTTTAAATTTAATTTCATCTGCTATTTTAAAGTTAATTAGTAGCAGATTACTCTTTGAATCTTCAAGCATATAATTTATTCTTTCTACAGGATAACTAGGATCAATAGGTAAATATGCTGCTCCTGCTTTTAAACTTGCCAAAATACTTATCACAAGATCTATTGAATGAGTTTCCATAATTGCTACAATTGACCTATTACCTATGCCTTTTTCTCTTAAATAATTTGCTAATTGATTCGATCTTTCATTAAGTTCTTTATATGTTAATGTTTTATCTTTAAACTCTAATGCAACCTTATTCGGTGCTTTAGTCACTTGCTCTTCAAATAGCTCACACACAGTTTTATTTGGATAATAACTATTTGTAGAATTTAAACCATATACCTTATAATTAAATTCTTCTTCATTTATGAGTTTTAAATCATTAATCACAATATTCTCATATGATAATATCTGATTGATTATATTTATCATAGCTTCATACATTGTTTTTATTTGATTGTCTGAGTATTCTAATGTTTTGTAGTCAAAATTTAATGTTATATTACTCTCTTCCCACTCTTTAACTGTTATTTGCAATGAGTAACTTTGATTTCCACAATAATACTCCTCAACTTCTACATCTATATCATCAATGTGATTATCATATTTTGAGTTATAATAATTTACACACATTTTAAATAAGCTGTCATAACCGTCTTTGCTTAAATCCAAATCCTTTATTAAAAGATCATATGGGTATTTTTGATTTAAAAAACATAATTTTAATTCTCTGTTAACCAATTTTATTAAATCTTCTATTTTCAGCTCAGTATTCAATTTAAACCTAACAGGTACTGTACTTGTAAACATACCTATCATATTCTTTTGTTCTTTATTGGTTCTATTAAATACTGGTGTCCCTATCACCAAATCATTTTTATGTGTAACCTTATTTATGTAAATAAGCAAGATAGATATAAAAAAAGTATTTAATGAGCACTTTTTATCACCTGTAAACTTCTTTATTTTATTTGATAAATCTTCATTAATATTTAAGCATTGCCTTTTACCTTCTAAGCTGTTAGATGTTTTGTATAAAAATTCTTCAGGTAAATCTGACAGTCTATGCTTCCAAAAATCTTTATTTTCCACAAACCTTTTAGATTTTAGATATTCTTCTTCATCCTTAATAAAGTCTAGATATGAATAATTGGCCATATTTACATCTTCATTATTCATCAACTTCTTATATATATCGCAAATTTGTCTTTGTATAAGAGTAATCGACCATCCATCAGATATAATATGATGGATATTAAGTAGGATACCGTACTCTTTTTCACTTATCTTGTATATTGCGAAATAATATAGTCTACCATCTTCTAAATTAAAACATTTTTTAAATAACTCATTGGACCATATCTTATGTTCCCTTTGAGGGTTTTCATAATTACTAAAATCCAGAAAATCTATATTTTCATTTTGAAAGTCTTTAATATATTGGAATGGTTCATCTTCTTTTTCTGAAACCCTTATTCTTAATCCTTCATTATTTTTTATTATAAGATTAATGGTTTGCTCCATTACTTCAACATCTATAGCTTCATGTATACTTAAACATCCACCAATATTATGTAATGGTGAATTTGTGTTTATCTTATCTATGTACCATATTCTTTTTTGCGGATGTGTTAAATTATAATATTTCTTTTCATTATTATTCATATTAATTCCCCATTTAACATGCTTTTTAGTTAATTAGTATTGTATTTATAATATCCACTATATCTTTAACGTTACTATTAATGAAAAAATGATTTCCATCAAACTCATATATTCTACACTTTGCACCACCATGCTTATTCCAAGCAAGAATATCTTTCAAAGTAATAGAATCTTGCTTTCCATTCAGTATAGATATATCACATTGAATTTTTTTTTCTTTTTCTATATATTCATACGTCTCTAATATCTTAAAATCATTTTTTAATATTGGAATAAACAAATCTAATAGTTCTTTATTATTAATAACATCTTCAGGTGTTCCCCCAAACTCTATGACTTTATTCATAAAATCATAGTTTGGTAATGTATAGATATTTTCTTTCTTCCTTAAAATATTAGGAGCTTTATAACCAGAAAAAAATATATGTTTTGGTTTCTTAACTTGCATTGCATCAATTTTATAGTAAAGTTCATATGCTAACAGACTTCCCATACTATGGCCATAAATAGCATATTCATCATACTCTATTTTATCTTTAATATTATTAAAGATATCTTCTACAGCTTCTTGAATATTTTCATAAAAAGGTTCATTAAACCTTTTTCCTCTTCCTTTTAACTCTATCGGATGTAATTTTATTGATGGGTCTAAATATTTTTTCCATTCAAAATATATAGCTTCTGATCCACCTGCATAAGGTAAACAAAATAATATCACTTGTATAACTCCCCTTATCCTACATTACTGACAAATACTCATTGATTAGCCTGTTTTGATCTATAATTATTATGTCATTAGTAATTTCTTCATTTAATGAACATACTGCCATTTTATATCCTGACTCTATATTAAATCTCCTAAAGGTATATATACATCTATCATTACCACTATTTACGCTAATATTTTCCCTAATACTAATGCAAAATGAATTTAATGGTATTGATAGTCCCTCACCGCAACACTTTATATAGCTTTCTTTCAATGTCCAAACTTCATAAAATCTACTTAATTGAATACAACCATGCGCTGTATGTATATAATTATATTCACTTGTTGAAAAAAAACTTTTAGCTATATTTTCATATTCAACAGGCTTTATTGCCTCAATATCAATTCCTATTGGCTTATCATCAATAGCACAAACTATGTATTCCTCAGAATGCGATATATTAAAATTAAAATATGGATGCCCTTTTAAATGTGGCTTTCCATATTTATTATGTTCAAACTCAATACAACCATTATCTAAATTTAATTTTTTATTTATTATGTTTCGTATTAATACCTCACCAATTAATGCTCTAATTCTATCTTTTTCATTAATATACTTATAGATTTTTAATTTTTTGCTTTTATCAATCTTACTACATAACTTATTAAATTTATATTCCACAATATCAGAAATTTTCAATACATATATTTCCACAAAAGCCTCTCAACACCATAAATTCACTAATCATGTTACTAATATTACATCATATATCTACAGGTATTCTATCATCTAACAACTTGCAATTCGAAAAATCCAGTAAACTAACTCTAATAACACTTAACAATTGAAAAATAGCAACACACTTTTTTTTAATTTTCATCTCAATACTCCTTACCTTTATATATTAAGCACTCAAATTCTCCAAAAATTATTCCTTCTAAATTTATTGACCTTAATAATTATCATTTCTTCAACAAACTCTTAAAGTTGTTATTATATTGATTATTATTACATAATAATCACATAATGTAAAATGTTGTACATTTATGTATTATTTGATATAATAAATATTATCTTCAAATCATTTAATATCTATATTTTTCTTTATATTTCATTTTTTTTAATATTTTTGTTCTTATATTGAACATTCTATGAAAGGATTTTGTATGAATACATTAGGAAATAAACTTAAGTTTTCCAGAAAAAAATTAAAACTCACTCAAGAAGATTTGACTTGTGAACTTATTAATAGAAGTTCATTAAGCAAAATAGAAAATAATATTTTAATTCCATCTATACCTCAATTGAAATATCTAGCACAAAAACTAAACTTAAGTATAGACTATTTGTTAGATGATAACATTCCAATAACCTCTGATTCATTTATACAGAAAAATACTTATATTGAAGAACTATATAAAAATAATAACTTTTTAGATATTATAGATAAATTCAAACCTGTAAATTTTATTACTACTTACTATATTGCTATGAGTTATTATAAGCTTGATTTGAAGAGAGATGCTGAATTGCTTTTATGCAAATGCGAAAAATTATACAATCTGCTTCCTGAATCAGAAAAAGTATGTAATGTAGAATACTTATGCATATCACTAAACAGCCTAAGAAAAATTAAAGTTAATAATTTCAGTGATTCCACAAATATAGAATTTCTTAACAAAGCATTATCTTATCTTGATTTATATAATCATTATCAATGCCAAATATACTTTATTATAAATAATAATATAGGGATTTATTACCTTTATAATAAGAAGTATGAAAATGCACTTTCCCATTTTGAGACACTAATTAACAAAGATTTAGATTATATCTTTCCATCACTTATGGCTCATATATATTTTAATATCTCAACATGCTATTTTGCTGTAAAAGCGTATGATAAGGCTATCTATAATATATACAATGCTATTTTTTTCTACAATTTCATAGGAGCTAAAATTGATGCTGGTGAATGCCATGTAAATTTATTTAACTACTATCTATATAAAAATGATATGAATAAATGTAGACAGACATTAAAAGAAGCATTGGAATATCACTGTTATCATAAACTTAGAGATAGATTATTGGTACTTGAACTAACTTATTTATATAATATTGATAATATAAATGCGATACTAGATAAAAAGAAATTTATAAATTACTCTAACTTAGGACCCTCTTCAAAGTCAGACTATAACTTCATATTAGCAAGAGTAAATTTCATAAATAAAAATTATACAGCTTCTATGTCCTACTACAACAAATGTTTAGGTTATTTAAAAGAGAAAAATAAACTTTTTGATTTATCAATAGCCTATTCAGATCTCTTTACAATTACTAATGAAGAGAAATACAAACTTTTACATATAAAGTACAAAGAGTTACATCTAGAATCAAAATATAATAATTTATCCTGTGACATAACAGGCCCACATAATTCACATAATCATGATTATCTGTAAAAACTGATGGCTTACACTAACTTTTGTACCCGTGCCAATATTTTTATATAAAAATATGTATATAGTTAAACTTTTATATTTTTAACTATATACATATAAAAATATATAAATATTTATAGTAAAAATGCCGCTCTTGAGCTTATTTCCTTATATTTAAATAAATTCATCCAATCACATCTCACTCAAAAAGTTCTTTAGGAAATTAAATTCCTTTAATAACTTTTGTGAAGCCATTCTTATCATCCTCATCCTCAAAGTATCCAAACCAATCACATATTTCAATTGCAAAATCAATAAAGGCATGTCCTTGTGATGTTATTATATTACCATCTCTTACAACTCTATCTAAAATAAAATTATGCCTTGGGAAAGGATCACTTTCATTAAAATGTTTTGCGATATCTTCTGTCCATTTAACAAGCGAAGTAGTATATTTTGTATTATCTAAAACTCCTGCTTTTGCTAAAAATCTTGGACCTGCACAAATAGCCCCTAACACTTTTCCTTTTGCATTAATATCTTGTATCAAATTAATAATTTCTGCCCTTACTTCTACATTATTTCCACCTGGAATTATCAGCCCTTCTATATCATATTCTAAAACATCTTTAACAAGTTTCGAAGGTTTATACTCAATTCCAGATTTACTCTTTATCAATTCATTCTCATATCCAATAGTAATTATTTCTTTACCTAAGTTTACTCCTAAAAGATTAGTTACAAATGTTATTTCAAAATCTGCCATTCCTTCATAAATAAATATTAATATTTTCCCCATTTCTATACGCCCCCATATTTATTGCACTACTATAATAGTGTATTTTAGCTTGAATAACCTTACATATATAGTACTTTTTCACTTCTAACTTATTAAACATCTTTTTATAAAATATATCACAAACATTAGCCTTTATGATTTCTAAAACTGCTTCGTTCCTTGCCTCAATCCTATAATATAATAGCTTGTTCTTTAAATTTATTTATTAATTTTATAAGTTCATTTAGATATTCATCTATCAATACCTTTCACCCCTTTAGTATAATTTAACATTTGTCATTTATTTGTATAATAATATTATATTAGTAAAATTACTTTCAGTCAATTTATTTCTATATATATAGAAATAAATATCTCGTGTGTATCTTTTATTTTTATCCTTTGCTATAGATTATCTATCCTTACTTCTATCTCTTTGAAGAACTTTCTCCCACAATTATCTTCCCATATAAAGCTTTATATGGTTCTATTTAAAGAATATTATTATTGCTTTTAAAGTTGATTTATTTACACTTAACAATGTTCAATGCAATGTAGTCCATGCTTATATAGAGATAGTAAACTTAAATGAAAGAGAACTAATATTCGCATAATTATATACATTATCT
This sequence comes from Clostridium sp. TW13, assembly GCF_024345225.1. Classification (NCBI taxonomy): domain Bacteria; kingdom Bacillati; phylum Bacillota; class Clostridia; order Eubacteriales; family Clostridiaceae; genus Inconstantimicrobium; species Inconstantimicrobium mannanitabidum. Next base: position 490,971 of record NZ_BROD01000001.1, on the reverse strand, counting down.
TGAAATTGATATTATAATTAGAGTGTAGAATAACTATAACTTATTACACAAAGGATGTTTATAATAACCTCATTTAAAAATTGGCTATGTTTCAACACTATTTTGAAACATAGCCAATTTTTTAAGCATTTGTTTTTATACATTAAAAGTTACTATTACAAATAAAATTATAGCTATAATATAAACATTTGATTACTTGTTCTGTTTATAATCTAATTTATAACTTCATACTAATTTACTATTTTTCTTTTTCAAAATCTGATTTTGGTACTCCACATAATGGGCAAACCCAATCATCAGGAATATCCTCAAATTTTGTTCCAGGAGCAACCCCATTATCACTGTCACCTACTGCTGGATCATAAATATAACCACATACTGTGCAAACATACTTTTCCATAATACGCCTCCTAAAAATATAGCTAAATTTTTTCTAAAATATTTCTTCCAAACTCTCTACATCTGTTTAATCCATCTTCGTCTGGATTCCATAATTCTTTTATTCCTTCATTTACTACCTCAAAGCCAGCCTTATTTAGTTCTTCACTAATAATCTTTACTGATTCACCGCTCCAACCATAACTTCCAAAAGCTGCACCTTTCTTTTTCTTGAAATCAAGACCTTTAATCATCTCCAATATTGCAGCTGTTGAAGATAATATTCCATTATTTATTGTTGATGAACCAACGAGCACCATCTTTGATTTAAACACTTCAGTAATAATATCATTTTTGTCATTTTTAGATGAATTAAAAAGCTTTATTATAATATCCTTATTTGAACTTTTTATCCCTTCTGCTATGGCTTCTGCCATCCTTCTTGTATCATTCCACATTGTATCATAAATTATTGTGATCTGATTTTCATTATAATCCTTTGCCCACTCCATATATTTATTCACTATTTGTAATGGGTTGTCTCTCCATATAATACCGTGACTAGGACAAATCATTTTAACTGGTAAATTAAAACTTAATACTTCTTCTATTTTCTTAACAACAAATTTGCTAAATGGAGTTAAAATATTTGCATAATATTTTATTGCCTCCTGAAATAATTCTGCCTGATCAACTTTGTCATTATAAATGGATTCTGAAGCATAATGCTGTGCAAAGGCATCATTACTGAATAGAATATTTTCACCAGATAAATATGTAAACATAGTATCTGGCCAATGAAGCATCTTGGCTTCCACAAATGTTAGTTTATTTTTGCCTATATCTAATGTATCCCCAGTCTTTACCTCTACAAAGTTCCAATCCTTATGATAATGTCCCTTTATTATTTTAGCACCACTTTTTGTACAATAAATTGGAGTGTCCGGTATTTCTTTCATTAAATCTGAAAGTGCACCACTATGATCACTTTCAGAGTGATTCATAATTATATAATCAATTTCATTTAAATTAACTTTCTTTTTTAGATTAGTTATAAACTCTTTAGAAAATGGTTGCCACACAGTGTCAATTAATACTGTCTTTTCATCTTTAATTAAGTACGAATTATATGAAGAACCTTTATGCGTAGAGTATTCCTCCCCATGAAAAGTTCTTAGTTCCCAATCTATTTTTCCAACCCAAGTAATTGTATCACTAATCTTAAATGCCATGAGTATCATCCTTTCTGTTATATATTTATAAATAAGATATTATTTTAGATATAACGTGTTAAAGTATATTTTAGGTTTAGCTAACCATTATTTTTTGCTAAATAATACAGAGTCCTTACTCCAACTCCTGTACCACCTTTAGAGTAATAGCCCTCTTCTTTTTCACACCATGCTGTCCCTGCAATATCTAAGTGTAGCCAAGGTTTATTTTGTACAAATTCGCCTATAAACAATCCTGCAGTAATAGTCCCAGCGTTTCTTCCTCCAATATTTTTCAAATCAGCTATATCAGATTTTATAAGTTTCTTGTACTCATCAAAAGTAGGTAATCTCCAAACTTTTTCATCAGCTTTAAAGGATGCACTTTCTAACTCTCTATAAAACTCATCATTATTAGATATTACAGCTGTAGTGGTAACCCCAAGTGCAACTAAAGCAGCACCTGTTAATGTAGCTACATCTATAACCTTATTAACCTTTTCCTTTTCAATTATATAATGTACTGCATCTATAAGAGTAAGTCTTCCTTCTGCATCAGTGTTTAGAACTTCAATGTACTTACCAGCCATAGAACCAATTATATCTCCTGGCTTAAATGCTCTACCTGATATTAGATTTTCACAGGCAGCAATTACTGCTACAACATTTATTTTTAACTTTTCCCTTGCAATAGCACTCATTGCCCCAATAACTGCTGAAGCTCCCCCCATATCAGATTTCATTATATCCATGCCATTAGTTGGTTTTATTGAATATCCACCTGAATCATAAGTAAGTCCTTTTCCTACAAGACCTAATATATCATCTGCCTTACTCTCAGCTCCAAAATACCTCATTATAATAAGCTTAGGTGGATTTTCTGAGCCTTTAGCTACTGATAAGAAAGATTCCATTCCAAGTTCATTAATTTTAATCTCATCAAATACTTCTACTTCAAACCCATATTTGCCTCCGAAACCAATAACTTTTTCTGCAAGGGTTTCTGGATATAATACATTAGCAGGTTCGTTAACTAAATCTCTTGCTATTTTAGTTGTTTCAACAAGTATGGAGGCTTCCTCTATATACTCATCTATTGAGCTTAATTTTTCACTTTCATCAGTGCTGATACTTACCTCAATCTCAAGACTTTCTTTAGCATCAGATTTATATTTATCAAATTTATATTCGCCAAAGCTAATGCCCTCAACCATAGATTTTATAGTATCTTCAAGTGATAGCTTTTCACTAGATATCATATTTAAGCATATCTTTTTAGTCTTTAATTCAATGGCTTTTTTTATTGCCTTTCCAAAAGAACTTCTTATAATTTCTGTTGTTAATTTTTCTTTATTTCCAAGTCCAATAAATATTATATCTTGAATTTTATTTGGAGCTGTATTTATGGCTAAACGTATTTCTTCAGCGTTACCTTTAAATTTATTACTTTCTTTAAAATACTTATAAATTATATTAATTTTTTCATCTTGCAAGCATTCATCTTCGCAATAAATTGGAATCATAATGAAATCAGCCTCTTCTGGCTTAATTGTGTTAGTTGTGAGTTTCATATAACTCTCGCCTCCATTTCTCATGCATAAAAATAATGTTCCCCAATGCAACAATTTATACTCTTTGTTACATTGAGGAACACATTCATGATTCCATATCTATAATCTGCTTACTTAATTACTTTTGTTTTGTAATTTCAAAATCATCACCACTGACATCATATCATAAAAATATATATTAGATTTTATTTTACTTTATAATTCTAACTTCTATTCCTATTTTTAGATATAAGTTGTACGTATAATCTAATCTGAATTACAGATAATAATTCAGAAATCAATAATAAAATATAGAATGGAGGTTTGAAAATGAGAAAACTTGCTGAAAGTGAAGTAATTTCCTTAACAGGATTATTAAAGTTTGAAAACGATGGCTTGGCAGTTTTACAAACAATGCAAACACTTATAAAAGATGATGAATTAAAAAAGCAAGCAGAGTCAGGTATATTGGCAGCTGAAGGTAGAATTAAAGGTATACAACAATTTATTAACGAAAATGACGTTACAGTATTATAAAGGAGGTAGATACTATGTCAACTATTTTAAGCAACATAGTCCAAAACACTACTGATATAAATGATGAAATTATAGCGGGAAATATGCTTGCATCTGCTAAAAGCGCAGCAGATGCATATCTAAATGCAACAATGACAAGCACAACACCAGAATTAAGAGCAATTTATTCCTCTAGTCTTACTCAAGTGGTTACTGGTCATTCAGCACTTACTGAGTTAAATGTAAATAAAGGTTGGATTAACCCATATAATCCACCTACTCAACAACTTTCAGACATTGTAAATAAAACTGAAATGACAGTAAAATAGCTTAGAAATTATAATAAAGAGTCACACTTGACTCTTTATTTACAATCTTTCTTTTACAAATTCATAGGTCATCATTGCTACTTTCTTATTACCAGCCTCTGAAAAACCATGTCCTTCTCCTAGAAATACTTCAAGCGTAGCATGAGGATATAACCTTGATGCTCTATTTCCATATTCAATTGGTACAATTCTGTCATTATCTCCGTGGAAAATCAACACATCCTTATGGAACTTTCCAATATGTTCAAATACATTATAGCCATGAATAGATTCAAAAAATACTCTGCCTAAAGTCACACCCCAAACTTCTTCTATGTCAGGAATACTTTCAAAAGTAGGAAATCTTTCATTCCAATTATCTGCAATACATAATGCAGGATATAGTAATAATACGCCTTTGATTTGTTCTTCATACTCATCTGCTATCAATGCTGTTACTAAGCCCCCTTGACTTTCTCCAAATAGAAATATATTATCACTATCTACATTGTCCCAAGTTCTTATTGTATCAATAACAGCACATAAATCTTCTTTCTCTGTAAATATAGACATCTCACTAGTCTTTAAATCACTTTTAGAATTTACAGCACCACCACAGAAATCAAAACAATATACCCCTACACCATTTGCTGCTAGATATTCACTATTCATAGCAAAATTACTATGGGTTGCATTAAATCCATGGCTGTAGATAACCGTTGGGCACTTTTCTTTATTTTCTGGCATGTAGGAAACCCCATAAATCTCTCTACTATGATGATTAATCTTTACAACCTCTTTAATATATTTATTCATTTTAAACCTCCACCATTATAAAACTAGATGTTTAACTAAAATTGTACAACTCTTAATATAAACGTACTATATTAGAATTTAGTTAGAATAAGTGTGAAAATTTAAGATTTTTGTGGAGTACAATAAATCTTTAATACACATTAAAATATCTATTTTGTAACATTTCTTTCCTTTTTTATTTTGTTTTATAATTTCCATGTATGACCACAATTAAGACATTTAACCTCACCTTTTTTCATTTTGTTACTTGTAAGGCCTCCCATTGCAGCGCCAGCTACTGTTCCTACAGGATTAACTAAAGATCCAACAGCTCCTCCAACCAATGTCCTACCCAAACTTAACCTTTTTCTTTTTTCAATATAGTGCAAGCTAGTACTATGACATTTGGGACAATATGGTATATGATCTTTTTTTAATTCCTTAACCCTTTCTTTTTCTACTTGTCTTTTAGATAAATCTGTAGTAGCTATATTGGATGCATTTGTAGTAACTACATTACATTGTTGCACATCTATTTCTTTGTATTCAAGATTTGAGTTTTGTCTAATAGTATTATAAATTCTATTTATACTATTTATATTATTTATTTTAAAAACTACTTTATTTTCCACTTCATCTTCATTAACTGAAATAATTAATTTATCATTACTAACTTCAACATCATTTATAGAGTTAAAATCAATATATATCTTTTTTCCAAATGCAATATCACCCAAAATTCCATTATTCATAATATATACATTTAAACCAGTACCACATTTTATTTCTGAATATCCATATTCAAGGTTAGCAATTGTATGAATTGCTTTAAATAGACTCCCTCCTTCAGATTTCAATCTTTTAAATTCTTCTTTATTTACTATCACTCTTGACCCCTCCAAAAACTTCTTTCTAACATAATAATACATCAATTAAAGTATTTTTCAATTTTTTCTTTAAATTCTTTTTCTTACTCATCTGCCCTTTTATGCACATTCAAATATATTCACTATATTTAAATCTAATAAATATTATTAATTTTATTACTTGTAAGTTTGTGCAATAAAAGAGGCCATGAAGTTTTAATCTGTATTGATTATCTTCATGGTCTTTTCATATCACTACATTATTTTATTATTTCATCTAATGTCTCCTTATATTGCTCTATGCCTAAATTTACTGTTTCAATATTAGATAACTTATTTTATTTTATTAGAATTAATATATTTCTTTAAATCATTTTTTATTATTATGAAGTAGCTAGGAAGTGTATATACTAATACACCTACTATGAAAATTCCAGAAAAATAGTCACCAAATAATACATCTAATGCATCACCCAAGTAATACCCACCAAGTCCAACTAAGAATAAATTTAGTATATAAAATACTATGCTTATATTAAGATTAGAAATTCCTTTAGCAACTACATAAACACATAGAGCTGCGCATGCCAAACCTAATAAAGCTGAACCTACTATTAATAAAGGAGAACCTGTTGAGCTTGTTAAAATAAATAATATTGCTTCTAAAAATTCTCTAAAGAATGTTATAGCTGCAATGATAAATACTCCCTTTTTACTTAGATCAATATATTGTTGGTTGGCATTAGTATTAAATGATTTATTTTTTCTTAAAATAACTACACTGTATAATATTAATCCTGATAATACTACACCTAATATTCCATCAAACAATTCACTTGTAGGGCCATTTAACAAAGCAACTTGTGAAAATATTATAGAACCAAGTATAGTTGCAATAATAGCACCTAAAAGACCTCCTAAGGAGACACTTTTACTCATATCGTACATTTTATTTTTATTGAAGTAGACTACTAGAGGTATAATAACCAAGAAAATTTCGATACCTTCCCTAAAACATATTATAAATGAAGAAAGCATGGCTTTTCACCTCCTACTTACAATATTATATGTCCAAGATACATAACTTGTTTCAACAAATTTCATTATTATAACCTATTTTTTCTTTATTACGTATGAACATGAGGCATCTGAAAAGGTATCCAAGTAAAAAGAGGGTTTGTTTGTGACCTTAAAAGTAGTTTTATCGTATATTCTTATATTTAACCGAGCACAATAAATATTGAAAGGTGGGTATATAATGAAGAAATTTAATATAGTATTCTTACTTTTAATATGTTTATCATTTAATATATTTAATGCATCACCTGCTTTTGCCCAAAATGTCTTTAAAGAAGGTGTCTATAAACTATCTGATTTTAATTTTTCAAAGGACAATATTTATAATATCGAAAACACTTCCTCAACAGGTGGTGTTTTCGTAGCCATTTTTGATGAAAACCAAGTTGTACTACAAACTATAAAATTAGGTCCTAAATCTGGAAAGTACAATTTACTCCCTCTTCATCCTACGGACAAAATTATGATAATTGGAGATGGTGATGTATTTATAGGATAAAAGGCATTTATATATTATCTTTTATTGAAAGGTGGTTCTATAATGAAAAAACTTATTCCATTTTTATTAACTTTAATATGCTTGTCCTTTAATACAATTATAGTAACACCTGCATTGGTAGGTAATGTCTTTAAGGAAGGAATTTATCAGCTATCTGACTTAAATTCTTCACCAAATAATCTTTATACTATTCAAAATGTTTCTTCTAATGACGGTGTTTATATTGCAATTTTTGATAACAAAAATACAATTACAACTCAAAGCGTAAAATTAGGCCCTAACTCCTTAAAATACAAATTGCTCCCTCTTAATCCTACTGACAGAATTATGATAGTTGGAGATGGAGATGTATATATATCTCCAAGAACAGCTGAATAATGTATTTTCTGTATTTATACTCTATTTCTAAAAAAGATAAGTATCTTTTGATTTTATATATTAAAAGTAATAATACTGAAAGGTGGTTCCAGAATAAAAAAATTCACTATGTTTTTAATAATTCTAACATGTCTATGGCCTAATACACTGGCATTTGCAGATATGGTTCTTAAGGAAGGAGTCTATAAACCAGCTTATTTTAATTATTCACCTAATAATGTTTATAATGTTCAAAATCTATCACCTGACAAAAGCGTTTACTTCGCAGTTTTTGATGAAAATCAAGTTGTATTACAGGCTTTAAAATTAGGGCCCAAATCCACAACATTCAATATACCACCACTAAAACCTAACTACAGAATTGCAGTAATCGGGAATGGTGAAGTAACTATATCTGAAAAGACACCTTAAGAGATATAATTTATTTACTTTCTAGTATTTTTTTTATTTCTGCATCTGGCCAATATCCCCAAGACTCAATTATTTTACCTTCTTTAATCTTGAAATTCTCTAATGCTTCAAAAGTAATTGGCTTTCCTGTTGCTGCAATTCCCATACACTCCCCAGAATGTATTCCTGAATATTTAATTCTTGATGCTACCATATTACCCTCTTCAAATATATCCATTATCTCTACTTTCAGATCTTTGAACATATTTTCTACTATTTTCAAAATTCCTATAGCATCTTTATTGCTTTTTGCACCAGCTGGACTATGATCAATGTAATTATCTGCCACAATACTCATAACCTTATCATAATCATGATTTACATACCCTTCTATAAAGAATTTCCTAACTATTTCTTTATTAATATATCCAATAAGTTCTTTTGTTTGTTGCCAATATTTAATACCCCAATTTTCAAAATTCCATTCTTCCATATAATCATTACATTCATAATCTATATAGTACAATTGACCCTTTTGCGGTATAAAATTAGTCGGAAAATAATCAATATTAGTATTTGCTTCATATAATTTTTTGCACATTTCATTTACTTGAATAATATATTCTGTTACATCAACTGTATCCTTTTCCATATCAAAAATTGTATTACCATCAATATATTCTTTTAAAATAAGTTCTCTTTCAACGTCCACATCATACATTTCTGGTAAGCTAATTCCAATACTTTTTAATCGTTTATAAGCTTCAATTTCACACTGAAGCTTATTACCAAACTGATAATAGCTACAAGGTTCATGATGAATTTTCTTTACTATATACTCCTTATCACCATCAGTTACAAGATAAGAATATCCTCCCTTGCCTTTTCCTAATAGTTTGATTATTTCAAAACTCTTATCATTCACTTCTATTCTCATAATTTTTAATCCCCACCTTAAATATTCTTTATATTTTTATTTTCAACACTAATTGTCCTCAAATATTATTTTTACAACAAATTTAAGCCCTTTAATTATTATCTGTTAGCTCTTGCTTTAAAGTATCTACAAAACATTATTCTCATATTAATTTGAACTCACCTCCACATTTTATATTTAAACGTTTATAAATATAAAAAAGTTCCCACTTGTATAGTAATTTATTTTGCATTTATATATTAATCTTAAAAATGTACTACCATTTAATTGTATAATATTAGATATTTTTGTCAATCCTTTCTCTAAAAAAAACAGTAGCTGGATCTCTCCTTCTACTGCCTTTTACCATGGCTTAGGGTCTATTATATTCTTATGCACGCTATATAAATTAGGCTTTATTAAACTATTCATATTTGTCACCCTACAATGCTTATTTTAATTTTATAACTGGAATACAATTTAATTAGTGGGGGTTAAAACATGTTTTTATTTTCTAGTATAAAATCTTTTTGATTTTCTATATATTGAGTTAATGGTTTTATATTATCTTTGGAAGCAGCACCTAATGCTTTTTTGTACTCATCCGCTGATTCACCATTCATATATTTTAGCGATAATCTATTATCAAGTAGCTGTTTTAAATATATAAATCGTCCTATTCTACCATTGCCATCTTGAAATGGATGGATAACTTCAAATTCTAGATGAAATCTTGCTATATCCTCAATTGTTACTTTTTCTAGTAAATTAAAATTATTTATTAAGACATTTAATTTATCTTCAACTTCCAACGGACTTGCTGTTTCAAAATCAGCTCCAAGTATTTTATTTTGATATTTTTTAAATATTCCAGCAAGCCCCATGTCATACAAACTAGTTCTATACATTAAACTACCATGCCATTCCTTTATCATGTCTAAAGTTAACTTTTTATCTAAAGTATCAATTACCATATCAAATGTATAAAATGAGTTTACTGTTTCTTGAACATCATCTAATTTATGAGTTCCTTGTACTATATTTTTTTCGAACAAAAGCTGTAATGCTTCGGTAGTAAAAGTACTTCCTTCTATTTTATTTGAATGGTATATAAAATCATATTTTAATATTTCATTTAATGAATTATGAAGTCCTTTAGTTTCTTTTAATACTTGTAGAAATTTTTTATAATCTATATTTTGCATTTTTACACCACCTTATTTTTTAATTAAGAGTTAAAGATTATCACTATATTCAAAATCATATCCTAATTCCTTATTTTCCACAGGATTAGAAGTTCTTGAGTCTACCTTGCTCCCATCCTTGCAACTTTAGAAAAATTTTCATTAGCTTCTGAGTATAGAAATTCAATTATTAATATTCGCTTGCATACAAACATCACCTAGTATAATTATATTATACATAATTTTAGTGTAAAACATTATCTAATTTATTAAATTTGGATATCTCTATAAAATTTTCTCCTTAACAATTAAATACAAAAAAGCACCTTCCTTATCTAGAAGATGCTTTAAATTATTACGGAAGCTCAACTTTCTGCTTAGAAGTGACTGTTATCTCCTCACCAGTCATTGGATGAGGAAAAGTCAGTGACACTGCGCAAAGTTGCTGAAACTCGTATCCATGGTCAACTGAGAATGCCTGTGATTCCTCTGTGCCGTACTGCGAATCACCCAGCATCGGGAACCCTTCATAGGAACAGTGGAGACGCAACTGATGAGTTCGGCCAGTCTCTGGCTGTAACTTCAACAGACTACAATCTGACATTGTCTGCAATACATCATAGACTGTTTTTGCATACTGTCCATCCTCACGCACACAACGTAGAAGACTTGTTTCTGACACACGAGCAATGGGATGACATATTGTGCCATGGTCAGCTGCTGGATGTCCGAAAACTGCAGCATTATAAATTTTGCGAATATTGCCGTTGTTAAGGTATCCACTCATAATAGCATGTATGTGGGCATTTTTTGCAATTAGTACAACCCCAAAGGTATCTCTATCAAGACGGTTCAGAAGATGGATATTACATTTCTGCCCAGTATGTTGATAATAAAATACAATCCGATTAGCAAGCGTTCCAGATTCACGGTTGGCAGTTGGATGCATAGTAATGCCAGCTGGCTTATCTAGGACAATTATAGTATCATCTTCATACAAAATATTTAGCTCGCCTTCTTCAGCTATGTAGTTCGGTAGCATCTCCTCAATAGTAATGGCTATGATGTCACCTGAATGAACTCTATGATAAATGCGAACATTTTCACCATTGACCTTACAGGCATCCATAGCGCCCAACCTTTTAGTCAATGTAGCTGATAATCCTAATTCTGTTCGCATGAAAGTTATAAGCTTCCCGTCCCGACTTGCAGTATGTTCAAGTATCATTACGATATCTCCCTTCTATTTCACTATTATATGGTAAGGCATGTAAAAACAAGTAGTTTTATGTTCTAGTCTATTTAAACTTGTAACCTATTTCCAGATGCCTAAACATAAAATAATACCTTATTTCACTATCTTAATTATGTAACTATTATCTAATTAAATATATACTAAAATACTATACTAGTGTAATAAAAAGTAATATAACATGCAACAAATTTTTATAAAACAGAAAATCTCCTTACCATTAAGATAAGAAGATATCAATTATTCACAACATGCACTAAAAATAATATTTCGTAGTTTTCTAGTTAATGAGGTTGTTCCAGAGTTAGTTTTTTGCATCATAAACAAAAATGTTAAGTTGTCAGTTTGGGAATTTGAAAAATATGCTCCAAGCCATCCATCCCAACCATATTCTCCATCACTTCCTAGTACACCTGCTTTTGTACAATCTGTCATTACTCTCATCAAATTTCCATAACTATGTCCACATAAAGTATCCCAAAGGTCCATGTCACTCTGCTGTTGGCTATTTAAAGTGGATGTTGTCATATATTTTACTGTCTTTGGCTTTAAAATCTGTATTCCATTATAAGTCCCGTCGCATAACAACATATTAGCAAATTTTGCATAATCATCGATTGTTGACACCAAGCCTGCACCACCTGATTCAAATGTTGGTTTTTTGTCCATCATCTGCATAATTGCTAAATGATTCTGTGTATAAAGTTCTAGACCTCTACCGTTATCTTCATATGTTTTAACCAAACGGTCTCGTTTTTCTTCAGGTACCCAAAAGTCTGTATCATTCATCCCTAAAGGCTTAAATATCTCATCTTTTAGAAAATCACCAAACTTCTTACCACTTACTATCTCTACAACTGCACCTAATACATCTGCAGATGTGCCATATTCCCATGATGTTCCAGGTTGGAATGCTAATGGACACTCACCTATTTTGTTGGCTATTTCAAGTGTAGTCATTGAAGAATCATGGTACAATTCGTCTTTAATCTCTTCAAATAAATTTTCTATACTTTTTCCAGCTAAACTTTCACCACTATATACCAAGCCTGAAGTCATAGATAATAAGTCTTTCAATATAACTTCTCTTTCTGCTGGAACAAGCATATCACCTTGCATTACTTTTTGATTTTTAAATCCAACTAAATATTTACTTACAGGATCATATAAGTCGATTTCTCCCCGTTCTAATAGAATCATTGCTGCTGTAGCTGTAATTGGTTTTGTCATAGAATATAAACGAAAAATTGAATTTCTTTTTATAGGAATTTTCTTTTCTCTGTCAGCAAAACCATCTTCATGATAAAATAGTTCTTTTCCGTTCTTAATAATCATGAGATTGGCACCAGCTAAAAAGCCTTCACCAATTCCAGTTTTTAGTACATTTTTTATTTGCTCAATTTCCAAGTCTTTCAACATGCTATTTTCTCCTAGTATTAACTTCATTAATTTAGTAAAATCATATTCAAATTTATACTATGATTTTAATTATAATATATCAATACTAAAAAATAGATGTATATTGCAGTAAGAAATAGTGCCATTTAGGCATACCCTATATTTTTTTATATAAAACACACTCATATTCTTTATTCTTATCAAATTCTTTTTGGGCAAAACTACATATTGGTTCTATTTTTTTATTATTACTCATCGCAAATTCTACAACTTTCTTTACTAATTGCTTACCCGCACCTGTGCCTTTTAATTGCTCATATACATAAGTATGTTCAATTTTTATTATATCTTTCTCAGTATCAGTTAGTATTATCTGAGCCAAAGGATTTTCTTCCATATCTCCAATATAAAATTTATTTACTCCTCTTTTTATTTCCATGCTATCACTTTCTCCTCTATATAATTAAATTACATCTAAATGAATTATATTATAAAATCTATTTTCATTTATTATACCCTTTCAAAACTATCCTAAACCAATGCTTAGCTTTTATATTTTTTTCTATCTTCATATCATGAAATAGATATATTTTATTATCAAGATATATAACTGAGATATCATCTGATCTTCAGCCTATTTAAGAAAATATCTTATAATAAGAGATGCTCCTTTCCCTTTTAGTGGTTCTTGGATTATTTTATCATTAGGTTTCATCATGTTTTTCATTACATTGCAACATGTTGGCATTCTATGATTTCTTCCTGGATAACCACCAACTTGTTTATGCAATTCTTCAGAACTAATATCAACAAATACTTTTCCTTGTTCTTTAGCATTCTCTAAAATTTTTATTAATTCTTCTCTAAAATTATCTGCATTAACAATCATTTCTATCAACCCTATTTACAAAATTAGCACTTTTCATTTACTGCTTTTTTCTTTCTTAATACTCTATAAAAATATACACTATTAGAAAATAAGCCAAAAAATATACCAGAAAAAATTATTGCTAGAATTGCACCAAATGCTTTTGCAAATCTTATTTACAAAAATCCTCCAAATAAAAATTTTACTGGTATTTAATCAATCTTATTCTTTAATATCAAAACGATCTGCGTTCATTACCTTATTCCATGCTGCTACAAAATCTTGTATGAACTTTTCTTCATTGCCATTAGATGCATAAACCTCTGCAACTGCACGCAATTGTGAATTTGACCCGAATATAAGATCAACTCTTGTTGCTGTCCACTTCACACTTCCTGTTTGCCTATCATAACCTACAAACATTTCCTTAATATCAGGTAAAGCCTTCCACACAGTATTAATATCAAGAAGATTTACAAAGAAATCATTTGTAAGACATTCTTCTCTATCGGTAAACACTCCATCCTGTGACTGCTTATAATTAGTGTTTAGCACACGCATACCACCAATTAATACTGTCATTTCTGGAATAGTTAGTGATAATAGTTGCGCTTTATCTATTAGCATTTCATCTGATGTTACTTCATAATTATCTTTCATATAGTTTCTAAATCCATCCCCCTTAGGTTCAAGTACATTAAATGACTTTATATCAGTTTCCTCTTGGGTTGCATCTGTACGTCCTGGAGTAAAAGGAACAGTTATGTTATACCCCGCATCTTTTGCAGCTTGTTCTATACCAACACATCCACCTAATACAATAATATCTGCTAAAGAAACCTTCTTATCCCTTGAGTGTGAATTGTTAAAACTACTTTGAATGTTTTCTAGTGCCTTTAACACCTTGTTAAGTCTTTCCGGCTCATTAACTTCCCATTCTCTTTGTGGCTTTAAGCGTATTCTTGCCCCATTTGCTCCTCCACGCTTATCTGACCCACGAAATGTTGATGCAGATTCCCATGCTGTTGTTACAAGATCTGATATTGATAAGCCTGAATCTAAAATCTTTTTCTTAAGGTCTGAAATATTCTTTTTATTAATCAATTTATAGTTAGCTTTTGGCACTGGGTCTTGCCAAATAAAGCTTTCTTTTGGAACTTCTGGTCCAAGATATCTTGATATTGGTCCCATGTCTCTATGGGTTAATTTGAACCAAGCACGAGCAAAATCCTCCTCAAACTTTTGGGGATTTTCTAGATAATCCTTTGCTATTGATCTATAAATAGGATCATTAATAATGGCTAGATCTGCTGTGGTCATCATAGGTCTATGCTTTTTTAATGGATCATAAGCATCAACTACCATATCCTCTTCATCCACATCCTTAGCCAACCATTGATATGCTCCTGCTGGACTTTTAACTAATTCCCACTGATATTTAAATAATGTTTTTAAGTAACCCATTGTCCACTTTGTTGGCTCAGCCTTCCATGCACCTTCAAGCCCACTACTTATGGTATCTGGTCCTTTACCAGTTTTATAGCTATTTTTCCACCCCAAACCTTGCTGTTCTATAGGTGCAGCTTCTGGCTCTAATCCAACATATGTGGGTGATGCAGCGCCATGACATTTGCCAAAAGTATGTCCACCTGCTATAAGAGCAACAGTTTCTTGATCATTCATTGCCATACGAGAGAATACTTCCCTTATATCATTGACTGATGCCTTCGGATCTGGATTTCCATTTGGCCCCTCTGGGTTTACATAAATTAAGCCCATTTGTACAGCTGCTAGAGGATTTTCAAGCTCTTTATCCTCTTTATTACGTTCAGCTCCAAGCCATTTTTTCTCACTCCCCCAGTAAATATCCTCCTGTGGTTCCCAAACGTCCTCTCTTCCACCACCAAAGCCAATTGTCTTTAGTCCCATAGATTCAAATGCACAATTACCTGCTAATATCATAAGGTCAGCCCAAGATATTTTGTTTCCATACTTCTTTTTAATTGGCCAAAGTAAACGACGTGCTTTATCTAGGCTTATATTATCTGGCCAACTATTAAGTGGTGGAAAACGTTGAAGCCCTTGTCCTCCACCTCCTCTACCATCACCAATTCTATATGTTCCAGCACTGTGCCAAGCCATGCGAATAAAGAAGGGTCCATAATGACCATAGTCAGCTGGCCACCATTCTTGAGAGTCTGTCATCAACTTATATAAATCATTCTTTAGTTCATAATAATCTAATTTCTCAAATTCTTCAGCATAGTTAAAATCATTAGACATAGGATTGCTTTTCTCACAGTTTTGGCGAAGAACATTAAGCTTAAGCTGGTTTGGCCACCAATACTCATTAGGGGTTCCTTCTCCTGCTACTGCTTTGCTTGTTCTTCCTGTCATGGGACATCTTATTTCTGACATAACATTATCCTTTCTTATATAAATACTCTTACAGTAAATTATATAAATGTGTAACTATTACTATGCTTTAATTGGTATCTAATACATCTAATAAATTTCTAGTTATGTTTTTCCTTTCTTCTATTTTCCCTTGTTCTATTCGCTTTGCTTCTGCTGAACTAATCATATTAACAATCCACGTGTGATATTGGATACCAGGCAATAGACACTGCTATAGAAAGTATGATAGAATATCATAACAAAATAATGAGTGCAATAGAACAAAGAGACAGTAATTTTTCATATAATGTATGTAAAATCACTTAGAAGAAGTAATTTAATTATTTGATAAATAGCAAACTTAAATAATAATTTAATGGAGGAGAATATGAAAAGAAAAGCAGTATTTTTTGATATTGATGGTACTCTGTATAATCCTGTTATAGGTGTACCTGATAGTACCATAGAAGGAATTAAACAATTAAAACAAAATGGACATCTTGCTTTTATATCAACTGGACGAGCAAGGGCTATGATTCCACAAGAATTAGTAGACTTAGGATTTGATGGAGTACTGGCTGCTTGTGGAACTTATGTAGAATATGAAAGAAGTGTAATCTATAATCTAGATTTAGAAGAAAGTATATGTGGCAATGTAATAAGTACTCTAAAGAAACATAATATTTTCTTTATACTAGAAGGACAAGATTATCTATATATGGATGATGGAGATGATTTTGAAGGAGATCAGTTTTCCATAAAGACGTTCAAAAAATTATTTGGTGATAAAATAAAACCAGTTACTGGACTTGGATTAGATTATCGTTTTAATAAAATTACCTGTAAAACAAATGAGCATAGCAATTTTAAAGAAGCATATAAAAGCCTTGAAAAAGATTTTGATTGCATTTGTCATAGTGCACAATTTATTGAATTAGTTCCGAAAGGATTTTCAAAAGTAAAAGGAATAGAGGCAATATTACAACATTTGAATATAAATATTGAAAATACATATGCATTTGGAGATAGTTTAAATGATATTGATATGCTCAATTATGTGGAATATGGCATAGCTATGGGAAACAGCAGCGCAGAAGTTCTTAAAATAGCAAATTATAAAACTGATACCCTTGAAAATAATGGAATTTATAAAGGCTTAAAACAATTTAATTTAATATAGAATATAATAAGCATATAGTAAGGAGACAATAATTATGTATGATATTATTTTAATGGACTTAGACAACACTATTTTAGATTTTAATGCTGCTGAAAAAGACGGCTTCAAAAAAGTCATTCACGAAATAGGATTAAGCTATAATAATGATTTATTGCAGCAATACCAAAATATAAACAACTCTCTATGGCATAGCCTTGAACAAGGTAAAATTTCAAAAGATATTGTTCTTAATACGCGCTTCAGTGAGTTTTTCAAACTTTATGACATCCAAGTTGATGGCAAAGAAATAGAAAGAATGTTTAGATTTCATCTTGATAATTCCTCCGCTCTTATTCCTAATGCAGAAGATACCTTAATAAAACTGAAGACGATGGGCAAAAAAATATATTCAGCATCTAATGGCTTATATTCAACTCAAATAAAACGTTTATCAAATGCTGGTATAATCAACTTGTTTGATGGGCATTTCATCTCTGATATAATAAAACATGAAAAACCTTCACCTTACTTCTTTGACTTCTGTATTAAAAATTTATCTGAAGTTCCTAAAAGTTCAATACTGATGGTTGGGGATAGCCCTACTTCTGATGTGCAAGGAGCAATTAACAGTGGAATTGATTCTTGTTTTTATAAATATGATAAAACTTCTACATGTACATACTCCAAACACACTATACATGATCTTTCAGAACTCTTGGATATAGTATAGTTTATTTGATATGTTTATTTTCAATTCTCATGCCATTTTCAATATGAAAACATAATGCGTTGATTCATACAATACGCTCAATTCTATCAATCAACGCATTAAATATTTTTTCCCATTAGCTTAAAATTTCTAATAATATTATATTCTTAATAATTATTTTCCTACATAAGATTTCCCTTAAAAGTAAGTGCTATTAACATCTAAAGATACTTACTTGCTTCCCTAACACTTAGTGTAGATAATTTATTTTCCTTTAAAAAATTCCCAACCCATTCTTTATTAATCTTTGAGTATTCTCTTAATGACCATCCTATGGCTTTATTCACAAAAAATTCACCTGTATTACAATTACTAAGTATGGCTTTTTTCAATATATCAACATCTGTTCTATCTTTATATTGCAATTGAAAATCTATAGCTACCCTTTTCAACCAGATATTATCACACTCAATCCACTTTAATATTATAGATTCTTTTAATTGTGGATACTCCAAACACATATACCCAACAATAGCATCAAGACAATCTGTACTATCCCACCATGAATTTGTTATAATAAGCTTTTCAATCCTGATAATATCATCTGGGATAAGTTGTTTTTTTAATAACAAAATATAATCTAAAGCTAAATAATGAAATTCCCGTTCTGGCATATCATAGCACTTAAATATAAATTCCCAATCAATAGATATATCTTTTTTATGTTGTTTAAGAAAATCCTTGCTTAACTTTGCTCTTTCAGGCTTTGCAATACCAAGGAATTCAAATTTATTCTTCATATATGCAGCCATTTTTTTAGAATTTTCTTCATTTCTTGAAGCATAAAAAGTTTCAAATATACTCATAACCTAACCCCTTATTCTATCAGTTTTCTGTCTAGCATAGCTACATTATAACATTATATATACTTTATTTAAATTTCTTAACCATTGCTTTTTTCTAATCTAATCCTCTTAACTTATTTTCTTGAATATAAGTGTTTTAGCGTTTCTTGATATCTTCTTATCGTGAAATGGAGATATTTTATTATCAAGATATATATCAAAAATATTATCTGCGCAATAATCTGATTTATGCTTTGCATTTTTGGTGAAATTACGTATTAGTCCATTATGATGTCCTTGATACCTTTCTTAAATGAAGAATATAGATGTGATGAAGAAAATAGGTGTATAGTTAATATTCACCTTTTTAACTATACACCTATTATTAGTAAATTATTTATGTATTGCAGATTGCTATTTATAGGCTAAATTAAACACACTTAAATCCTTTAAAGTCTCTTATAGACCTTAATAATGTAATTAATTTTTCCATAATACATTAAACCTTATTATCTTTCATAATTATATATGAAGTTAAAATCTTGCCTATATTATCTATTATAATATGCGGACATTACAATCTTAACATTTCCTGGTGTGGTGCCATTCTCTAGGTCTAAGGTTACTTTCATTTTATTTGGCAGTAAAACCTCAATACTCTTTTTATCCTTCCCTATATTGTTTTTTAGTTCAGAATATTTATTATCAAGTTCATTAGTATCTAACTTAGACTCTTCACAGAAGGCATATATTATTTGTGTTAAATATTTTTCATATTTATCTAATTTACTTGGTTCTACATCGTCTAATTCTATAAATGCATAAGTTTCATTATAATCTAATTCAAGTTTAAATTTATCTGCAAGGATTTGTATTACTGAATTTTTTACACCGTTGCACATATCTATTTTCGTAAGCTTCATATCTAACAATAATGAATCTATTCCAAGAACAACTCTTTCCATAGAATCTATCTTGTTAGGCATTTCTTTCACATCCGATGTATTTGTGAATGACGTTCGATCAATAATATTTGAAATATTACCTTCAACTTGATTTAATCCGTAATCTTTTTTAGCTAGTTCATCAAATTTAAGAAAAATCTTATCTCCATCAGTACCTTTTAGGATTGATGCCCTTATGCCAGATATAGTTGTATCAGCTTTAACTTTCTTTCTCATTTCATCATAATAGGTCTTTATCAAATCTGTTGAGCTAGTTGCAGCTAATATATTAGCTGTAGAATCTGTACTATTTGTCTTGTCTTTTGTTGAAGTTGATTCCTTTTGAGCACTAGCTCCTGTTTGCTTGTCTACGCTTTTACTTGCAGAACACCCGCTAAAAACTGCTACTGCCATAAATATTGTTATTATTGCTTTAATCTTTCCTTTGTTCATTGCCATCCTCCAAAATAATTTTTTCACTTGTTTATAAGACACATGATACTTTTTGTAACATTTTGTCATTAATCGTTGTAATAATCACTATTGTATCATCTAATTGTAAATTAAGACAAGTCTTTTTCCCAATAGATTATCTAAACTTATTGTTTTATTTTAAAACTTTTAATATTCTATTTTTAAGTTCTTCATTTTTATTTAATATAGATATCATATATTCATGTTGTTTACTCAAAAAAATCATTTTCTGTCGTCATTTTTAACCTTTCTGCAACAATTACAAACTCTGCTTACCATTATTTGTACAGTAAATTACCAAATATGATATAATATAATCATCTAACAAACCTATTTTACATAAGCCTAGGAGGTAACCATGAAAAAAACACTGATTATCGGATCTACTGTACTTGACATAATCATAAATGTAGAAAAACTACCCACTACCACTGGAGACTGCCACATAAATAGTCAAACTATGTCTATAGGCGGTTGTGCTTTCAATGTGCAGAACATAATAAATCTTTTTGAAGTACCTAATGTGTTTTGTTCACCTATCGGTACTGGAATCTATGGAGATTATGTGGCTTCACAGCTGAAAAAAATAGGATTATCACCATTTGTCCGAGTTGCAGATCAAGATAACGGGTGTTGCTATTGTTATGTTGAATCTAATGGGGAACGAACTTTTCTATCCTATCATGGTGCTGAATACACTTTTGACCCTATGTGGCTTGATGGTCTTAATATGGATGATTTTGACCAGGTTTACATCTGTGGCTTAGAAATTGAAGAATCCACTGGCAATAAAATCATATCTTTTCTTAATGAAAACAGACATCTACAAGTTTTCTTCGCTCCTGGACCAAGATTCTCGCTAATAGATAAAGAAAGGATTGACGATATTTTCAAACTTTCACCAATTGTTCATCTAAACAAGGACGAAATTCTAACTTTTACAAAAACAACAACTTTAGAACAAGCTGTCAAGATACTTTATGCCTTAACCAATAATTTGATTATCATCACAGATGGTGAAAACGGATCCTATATATATGATGGTGAACACCTACAGCATGCCAAGGGAATCAAAGCTAATGTTGTTGACACAATTGGTGCAGGTGACTCTCACATTGGTGCCTTCATGGCTTCTAGAAAATCAGACTATTCATATATAAAAAGCTTAGAAATAGCAAATCAAGTATCTGCTAAAGTCGTAGGGATAAAAGGCAGCCTTCTACCTTCTGCTGTTTTT
The DNA here is from genome assembly GCF_024345225.1 of Clostridium sp. TW13. Lineage (NCBI taxonomy): Bacteria > Bacillati > Bacillota > Clostridia > Eubacteriales > Clostridiaceae > Inconstantimicrobium > Inconstantimicrobium mannanitabidum. The sequence continues at coordinate 469,620 of NZ_BROD01000001.1, read as the reverse complement.
AGGCAGATAATACCCAAATTGAAACCATGAAATTTTTCAGCATAAAAAGTTTATATTAGAACTAATAATACGATTTCAGATATCAGTTAAATAAATAATTTCATTAATTTATTTAACTTTTGCAATTTCAACCACAGTTTGGGCACTCGCAGTAACTTCTTCTAATGTTGCAGTTATTTCTTCAGTAGCAGCAGCTTGTGTTTCTGAAATAGATTGAACTTCATTTATTATTTTAAAAACTTCTTCCGTGCTTTTACTTATTTCAAATAATGCATTAGAAACTTTTTGTGATGATTCACTACTTAATTGAGCTAATTTTCTCATTTCACTAGCAACAACTGCAAAACCTTTTCCTTGCTCTCCCGATCTAGCTGCTTCTATTGCTGCATTTAGTCCTAATAAATTTGATTTTGAAGCTATGTTCTGCATTAAACTAATAATTTCATTGCTTTCTTTTATCTGCTTTTCTGTTTCTTTCGAAGTTTCTACTAGATTACCGATAATATTGAGCAATTTTTCTGATCCAGAACTAATTTCTTCAACACTTGCACTAGTCTCTTCAAGAGAAGAAAATAAGGTATCAGTTGATTCTTCAACTTTATATTGTTCTTCCAAACTTTTGCCTATGCAAACAACACCTATAACATTTCCATTAGAATCTTTAACTGGATACGAAATTGATTTAAATGGAATTCCATATGCTTCTTTAGATATAATTGCACTACTTATTTCACCACTTTTTAGTGCCTTATATACTGCACCATTAGTTGGTATTTCAATGCCTATACTAATTTTTGTATCAAGTTTATAACCAGGACTGTAATATATGAATTTTGTCGTATCTGTAACAACTATCATAATATCCTCCTGCAACATGTCTTTGATAACAGGTGCAACTTTTAAAAATGGTTCTAACTCTTGATTGTACATTATAATAATCCTCCTCTAAAGTAAGTTCAGTCTTATATATACTTAATTTCACAAGAACTGATTATTTCCTTGAAAATAGTAATTTTTATTTTTAATACATTCTAGACAGCTTTTCTTATTTCTTATAAAGATTTATTCCATCTATACATTAACTTCATTATATCATCTTGGAAACTAATATAATACAAAATACCTCTAAATTTTCTAAAATCATCTAAATGCATTAATTATTACGCAAAGTCCTACCCTTTTCCGTATTTATTAGCTCCCCTCTCTAGCATTTTTTGGTGAATTCTACAATAACCTGGCGAAAAGAAATTATTAACAACTTATTAGTATCCACAAAATGTGCCAACCTTAAGTACACCTTACTTTTGAAAACAAGATAACCATAGTCGATGCTCTGTATGAATTAGCAACAAATGAATTAATTACAGGAAACGAACTTCAATGCCACCAATGCAAGTGTTTTAGTTTTTCTTGATATCTTATTATCTTAAAATAAGGATATTTTTTTCAAGATATATAATAGTGCTCTTATTTTATTTAGTAAATTTTTGACGCTTACTTACAAATATTATTTTGCACTATCAACTAAGCCTCAGCATCAGTTTCTCTCTGATTCCGTCAGGCAATCTAATTAGAATCTTAAATATAATTGGAAGTGAAATTGTATATCTCACTTTTAAATGCTTTTTTCGTATGATTTTGCAAATATATTTCACAGACTTTTCAATATCCGCACGTTTCTGTATTTTTCTAAAGTTTAAATCCTTTTGATAAAAAGAAGAATACGGCGAAGCACTATTGTTCATTCTTTCATCAGAGTTGATTGACAACGTCTTGAAAAAATTAGTATCCATAGCTCCTGGTTCCAAAACAGTCACCTGAATGCCATATGGTTTCAATTCGTATCTTGCAGCCTCACTTATTGGCTCAACTGCATGTTTTGAAGCGCAATACCCTCCATTTATGCCTGTTGTCAATTTTCCAGAAACTGATCCTATATTAATTATTCTTCCTTTTCCTTGTGCACGCATAATTGGAGCCACAGCTTGAATCATTCTGATTATACCATTAACATTAACATCGAATAATTGCTGAAGCTCAGATATCTGTATTTCTTCAATGGCAGAACGAACAGAATAACCTGCATTGTTTACAAGAATATCAATGCGACTATACCGATTCATAATCTGCTCAATTGCCTTAGAAATAGTAATCTCTTTTGTAACATCAATCTCAAGTAGCATGTCTGCATTAATGTTGCTGATACTAGCCATATTTCTAGCAGATGCTACTACAATATACCCTTCAGATTTCATTTGCTCACATAGTGACCTTCCAACACCAGATGAACACCCTGTTATTAATACTACATTTTTACTCATATTGAACCTCCTATATGCTTTGATATAGAAAATTCTATCAGAGAAAATTAAATCTGTAATTGCCAAATGGCAATTACAGATTTTTTCTAATCCTGCTTAATGAGCTTGGTGTAATGCCCAAATATGAAGCAATATACTCTTGTTTAACTCTACTACAAATATCCGGATTCTTATCTCTAAATAATAAATATCTTTCTTTTGCATCCATAATTTGAAAAGAAGCCCCTTTTTCTTCAACCTTCAAAAATGCCTTATTTATAAGTTTTTGATAAAGTATGTTTATAGACGGGTACTTAACCATTAATTCATGTATATCACTCACTTTTATTTCTGCAAGTATGCAATGCTCTAATGCCTCAACATAGAAAGCAGCAGGTCCATCTTCTAGATAGTTATAGACACAGCACCATTCCTTTTCCTTAGAAAAACACTTGGTGACATCATTTCCATCCTCATCTAGGTAATATCCACGTACAATTCCCTGCAAAATCAAACACACAACATGTGTATTCTCTCCAACTTCAAGTATGATATCTCCTGCTTTAACTTCCTCCAGTTTAAACAATGACATGATTTCATCACGTATTGATTTATCGATTCCTAATTCACTCATGTACTTATAAATTATATTATGCATACCTGATACCTAAACCTTTTAATTAATTACCAATTATAATCATACCTCTCTCTAGTGAGCTTTTCAATATTAGGCAATAAACTACAATTTATATGTGTGAATGAAAAGTTGTTATCAACTTAATTCTGCGTATTTACCTAACTAAATCAAAAATTCCCTCAAACCTAAGTCTGAGGGAACATAAAATGTACTGCAATATTCACTTAAAATCATTAAATTGTTTTAATATCAAGCTATTTCTTCTCTAGTCTGACAAGTGTCTCGGCAGTAGATTGCAACCAATCAGTCTACACACCCTTTGAATTTTTCAAGTTTATTTTTGTAAAATTGGGTGTGGAATTCTTTTAGCTCTCATCCAATAAGTATATATTATGAAATAAAACTGACCCTTTTTGATGGTTAAATTCTACTTTTGTGTTGGAAAAGTAGAATTTTTATTTAAAACAGACCAATTATTTTTATCCCTTATATCATTATGAACCTTGAACCAAGTCCCTGGCAGGTAAATATTTCCATGATTTTTTGTAATATCAAAATTTAATGAACCTAATACATATTGATCATGGCTATATTTCTCATTATTATTAATTTCTTTTCCCGTAAACGGATTCTTAGGATTTTTAATAAGGTCCTTAATTGCAAGTGTTGGCACATCACCATTTGTCATAAATTTTTCTGAAGTTGAAAATTTGTTACTATTAAAATCCTTCACTAATAACAACGGATTATAAAATTCTGTATCATAAAGACTATTCTTACCATCATCCAATATCATATCTTTCAATTGTTGTAATGGTCTTCCATGATCTGCTACAATAATTATCCTTGTATTATCATACACATTATTCTTTTTCAGATACTCCATCCATTCACCAATCTTTAGCATACTTGCCATATTCGCTTGATAATGAATACACTGTTGTGAAGTTTCCATTTTTAATGTTTTTCCATTTACAGTACGTCTATTTGCATTCTTAGTTTCATATTCAGTATTATCTACATGCTTTGCAGGAACATAATTTGGTTCTTGAAGTAGCATTGGTTCATGAGTCGTATCATTTGTCATCATTAGGAATGTATTCTTATTATCATCTTTTATTTTTGTCATATTAGATAGATTTTCTAATGTAGAATATGAATTCATAAAAGATGCATTCATTCCATCTGCAACATAGTTATTGACTAATTTTTGTCCAGTTGCAACAATATTATTCACTGATGTTTTTCCATCTGCGGCACCTTTGTGGTTATAACTTCCACCATCGTACAGTACAGCTTGTGCAAATAAAGGAGCTGTTTTCATAATACTATAACAAAAGAAATTCCTCTTATTATTGACAGACTTAATTACTCTACTCTCTTTAGATGCAAATTTCCCCACCGTGATATACTTATGAATATCTGGGTATTTGTTATAAATAGACAAATCCGGTATCCATTGATAATTTGCATAAGATGGGTCACAAACTGTTACATTATAATGATTTTTATCAAACAATACCGGCATAACCTTTAATGCCTCGTTTTGTTTAGATACCAAAGTCTCTGTGTTACGCTTATTCATCTCAATCGGCGTATATTCATAACCTCCAAATAAAGCAGGTGTACCAAAATTAGTAAATCCCCCAAAGGAAAGTGTATTTGGGTAATATGTAAATCCAGAAAACATATCCTTCAATTTCGGTTTTTCATTGAACAAATATGGAATATATTCATTCATCCCTCTATCCATCATCAATACAACAACATTCTTTCCTGATTTGCTAAGTGAAAAAGAAGGAAAATCTTCCTTGGCCTGTGTAACACCATTCTTTATTTCAGAAACTGATTCATTTATTTCAACTACATTATAAAATGACATTACACCTAATGCAATTGCACAAATAATAAGAACCTGTGGAACTATTTTTCTACCAAATCGATAAATAACAAACATAATAATGGCTACACCAATTATAACTGCTAAGTTTAGCATTATTTGCCCCCAGTCAAAAGAGACACCATTCTCATAATTTAGGGAATTACTTAATATCCCCAAATTATTTCCAAAAAACATATAATTCAACGTCATTATTCCACATATTATCCAAACTGCAATTTCAAAATATGCTCTGTACTTCTTACTAGTTAACCAATAGAACACCCCCATCCACACAAGAAATGTTCCGATGGAAAAGCTCAACGCGCTACAAATATACCATAAAGGATTTACATAGTAATATAGATCCACGAACTCTTGAGGTGAAGCCTTAATAACTGCAGACGGTATCACGCAACCAATTAAAATAGCCATAAATATTGCCCCACCAAAATATACTTTACGATTTGATTCAATATTTAATGTTTTTAATTCCATCTTACTATATTTTTTTATTGCAGAAATAATAAGTGGTATCATAAATGCAACACCAATTCCTGCAACGCAAATAAAACTTAATAGGCTTTCTGCATATACGAATCGTACTGCACAAATAACTAAAGCTGCTCCTGCAAATGCGAACATAACATTTAAGATTTTCTTTGCATTCTTTAATTTGTAAAGAATAGTCTTTACTAAAGAAAAAATATTGTTCAATGTCCAATAAAAAACTAATCCTGATGGAGAATTATATAAAAAGATGAAAAAGAAGATCATCATAAAATACAATTGAACTTTCGTTTTCTTCGGATATCCCTTTGTAAATATTACACAAGATACAAAATTCACTAAAGTCATAATAATTGGTAACAAATTAATATGAAAATTACCAATTGCAATCAATGCATCTGCTGCCCCCAAGTTTGCAATAACGCCAAATCGTACACCTTGTAATATTGGTAAATGTGATAAAAATTGATATGCAGCAATAAAAAACGGAATTTCCAAAAACAATGAAATTGAGCTCTTGAATACATACGTTGGTTTGTAATTATTCTGCCTATAAAATGTTTGCAGAATCATCATTTTCTCGTCGCCTTTGAATGTTTTCTTGATATGAGCCACTCCATCATGAAGTTTTGCTTCCATATCACGCTCTTCCTCTTGCATAGCATCAGCCCTTCGATAAAGAGGTAACACTAAAAAATTCATTGTCAAACTCAATACAATAATTGACATTCCTGGATTATGAATAATATTATTAGCCATCATATAAATGGTCTCAAAAAATAATTGAATAGGAGATATTATAATTGTATATAATATATCAAGTATTGTCATTTTTATTTATCCTCCTCTTCTTTGGTCAACTGACTATATTTATTGAGTAACCAGTCTACAGTTCTCTTGGTTCCTTCTCCAAAATACTCCCATGTTTCATTTCGAACTTCAATACGTCCTTTGGCATACTTCGGATCCTCTAAACACGTATCGATCATTTCCTTTAATGAATCCATTTTCTCTTCTGTTAATTTCATTCCAATTCTTGGAAGAGCTGTATTTGTCCAGAGATCTTCTTCTAACCACCATGCATCATATGGTGCTTTATCAAATTTTGTATCCGCATAAATAATTGGTTTGTCATATACCAAAGCAAAATCAAATGTTACTCCAGAAAAATCTGAAATCAATATATCAGAACGTTTTAAGACATCAAAATTATCAACATCCCTATTCCATTCTAATTGTTCGGATTCTGGATATTCATTCATAATCTTAGCAATCATATCTTTTTCTGAATCAAATGATTGTGGATGTGGTCTCACAATAACATGATATCCCGTCTTTAAGAGTATTTTTATAATATCTCCACCAAACTTACTGAAAATAGCACTTGGTCCCCATGAAGGAGCCAATAGTACCGTTCTATCATGAGCTTCTACTGGACCACTATTCTCCAATCGCTGTACCATTTCATCCATATATGGCAATCCAACTATACAAACCTCTTTTTCTGGTAATTGTCTTAACTGTTCCAGCTTTCGCACATCTTCAAGCTGATATTGACTTGATAATAACATTGAATCATAGTAATCAATTCCAAACATTCGATACAATGTTACCTCACCAGCTGCATGCAGAATATGTACATAGCATTGCACTTCTTTTGATCTTTTCCATTGATAAACATCCAAACCTGGTGTGGTAGATAAAACAATGGTCGCATTTAAATAGTTAAGCTTAGCAAATGCCAAATTATTTTTGCCAATAAATTTTCCTTTTACATGTTCATACGGGCACTCAAGAACAGGGTCATCTGGTGATGCAGTCATATAGACAATATCAATGCCTCTTCGATCAAATTCCCTACATATGGGTTCAAAAACATTCCAATATCTTTTGTTATCCGAAAAAATCACATATGGAATTCTTCCAGAATTCATGTCCACTTTTTTTCCACCACTTAGAATAAAACGTAGCTTGACCATTGTCATTCGAATCACATATTTAAGTGCTCCAATAATGCCAATTAGTATAGCAAAAAGCATACTTCCAGTTCCTGGATCAATATAAAATTTCATAATATCCCCCTATACCTTACGTTGTTCTTTCTATTATTATTTTTTGAATAAAATTGTACAAGATACTCAACTGCGCAACTTTTGTTTCGCGTACATAGCAACAGATATAATGTTTATTAAATAGTCCGCCACTTCCATTTCAATAAACATGCATAAAAAATATGTAAAACTGATAATATAAAAAAGAATAATAATACATGATAATTACTTTTTTCCATATCAAATGAAGTGATGTTAATTATATAATGAACGATTGTCCCTGGAAATATGGATTTATATTGTGATACTAGCACACACAAACACAATCCTATTCCACAAGCACAAAGCATTTGAATCATAGTATATAAGATATCCGCTCCCTGAAAAATATTCACAATATGAAACATGCCAAACAAAACACTTGAAATAATCATTCCAATCCATTTGTTGTCAATTCCACATTTTTCGAAGAGATACACTAACAAATATCCACGAAACAATAATTCTTCCAGAAATACTGTAAATAACATCAGTAAAAACATTATCCAGGAATTCTGTAACATTGTTTGATTTCTTTGTAAATACATATTTGCAAAAGGAAAACTCAACAAAGGCATTAACCAACCAACGTCTTTTTTTCTCCAATATTTAGGAAAGCATAAACCATATACTGATAACCTTTTCTGTTTTTTTAAAAACATATACAAAGCACCAATATATAGCATTATTAGAAAGACCGTTAGTATATGATTTTCTCCAAATAATTCCGAAAATTTTTCAGAATAAGAATATATTATTCCATATATCACAATCCATATCACACTCATTTATCACACCATCTTTACCTCAACAATACATAATTATAACACAAATTTAACATTTGTAAATAAAATCACCAATTTGTTTACATATTGCTGAAATCGGATGATGACATCAAAAACTATTGCAAAAGGGCAACTTGGAGTATTATCACATGTTTCACGAAACTACAAACTATTAATGAAATAATGCTTCAACTGGTCAACAAAATAGGTAGTATGAACCCTTCTATTCATGAGCATCACAAATTCCCATAAATAGAAGGGTTCCTGATTTTTTATTGATCAATTTCTATCATTTGCAAGATAGCGAAAAGGCTTCTGACTACTATTCACTCACCCAATCTGTCATTGACGAAGAAGAAAAATACGACGGATATTATTCCAAAAGAACTAAATAAACAAATTAAAAAATTTCAAATTGATGGCTCCATACAACATCTTTGAAATATAAAAAGAGAAGAAAACTCACTGCTTGTGCAGAGCTTCTCCTCTTTATTCTTTTTCACGTGTTGAAAATGACAATTTATACTGCCCAGCCTTTTCTCAAAGAATTCCAAAACAAAGAATCCAGCGTTTTGTCACTGGATTCTTTAGAACGTGGAATATCAATAAAAGCATTTAATCATTCTAAACAACATCAGAATCTTCTTTAATTAGTTCCGTTCCTTTATCATCATTATTCTTTAATTTATTTTTGAAATATGCGAAGTATATAATTCCACCGACTGCTGCCAGACAAATGTTTACAAGTGTAGCACTTCTAAAATCGCTAGGTATTGAAAGAATCCCCAACGCAACCAACTGCCACAAAATAGTTATTACTAAAAGCGGAGCAGCAAATTTGCCAAGATTGAAATTTTCCTTCTTAAACTTTATCTTTTTCCTTACACATGCATAGCTTATCAATGTTATAAGGTAGTATACGCATGGAAGTGATGCTGAGGCTACAGCTAAAACTGTTGGTGTTGAAAAAATACTAAACAATACAGCACATGCCCAAAGTAGAATGCAGGCAGGTATTGGAGTACCCCTTTTATGTTCTACTTTCTTGAATATACTGCTGGCAAAGAAGGCATCGTCTCTGGCCATAGCATAAATTGTTCTTGATGCTGAGGTCATAAACGCTAATCCACAAGCAAAAATAGAAACAATTACAATAATCAAAAACAGCTTTCCAATTACAGAACCCAGGTTTGATTCTATAATTAATGGTAATGGTGAATCTGATGAATACACTGCAGGTAGATTCTTAGCGCTAAGAACTGAGAAAATAAGGAACAAAGTACCAAAAATTGTACTCAAAACAATGGATGCAACCATTGCTTTTGGAATACTCTTGGAAGCATTATGTGTTTCTTCACTCATATTAGCAGCAGATTCAAAAGCAACAAGTGTATAAAATCCCATTAAAGATGACATTAAAAAAGGTACAAATAAGGATTTTCCAGAAACTGTAGGGTTTACAGCCACAAGATTACTAACCGGTGCTCCGTGTCTAAAGGCTACAACAGCTAATACAATTGTTAAAAGTAAAATACCAACAGATTCGGTAACAACAGCAGCACTTGTTATTAGTGAAGATAATTTTACACTAAAAATATTTAATATTAAGTGTAATGTAAGCGCAGTAATTGCAACGATAGTAACGAAGTGCGGAGTAGCCTCCACACCCAGTAAAGATGCCAAAACCGGGCCAAGTGAACTGCTTACAGAAGGTATGATTACTATCATATAACAAAAAGTTATCCAGCCAACAAACCAGCCAAGACCTTTCCCGTAGAACTTTGATACCCACATGTAGCACTGGCCTGTCACCGGAATAAGGCTTGCCAATTCACAAAATATTAATGCTATCAGGGTTGAACCAAATCCAACTATTGGGAATGTCCATATTCCTAACGGACCAATTGTTTTCATTACAAGTCCGAAATTTTGGAAGGTTCCGGTAGTTATAGATATAGCTGAAAACGCTACAGCGAAAGCTCCAAAAAATTGAACTGTCCTTTTTAATTCCTGCTTATAGTGGAAGCCTTTTAAAGCTTCAGCATCTACATTAGAATCCTTGTGTTCTTTTTTCATATATTTTCCCCCATCCAATTTGATATAATTTATTAATAATTATTACCACACTATTTATAGAGATAGTACTCAAGATCATTAGAGTGTTCTTCTATAATCTCTTTCCTGCTCTTTTTTTAAACTATGTTTATAGCTCGTACATCTCAATTGCTTTCTTGGCATATAATTTTGAATTCTTATACCAGATGTATAAATATTCGCCAACATGTTTACCCATAGTTTCCTGATACAAAGCCCAAAGATACCAATAATATGATGCAATTGAAACATATCCAAGATAATGTGCTAATGTTTTCCCCTCTACCTTTCCCTCATGATACTGCTCAATTGTTGCAACCGCTTCCTCATATGAATAGTCCGAGCAACAAATAAAAGTTCCCAAATCACTTGCAGGATCATCATTTCCTGAATACTCCCAATCAATCAGATATAGATTATTTTCATCATCAAATAGGAAATTCGGAGAGTAACAATCACAATGGCATAAACATTTCTTTGTAGTATCCTTCTCAATATATGAATACAACTGCTTCATCAAATTTTTAAGATTGAAAAAGTCATCAAAATCAGTCTTTTGTTCTTCCTCTAATCGTTCAACAAACTCCATTGCACGTTTCCATATATCAAAATCATATTGCGATTTACGCTTTTCTCGACTTAACGTTCTCATCATGGAAATGGCTGCTGCCACTTCACTACTATTATGGTAATCTAATTCTCTCGCATTTTTTACTAAATATGAGATCTTCCAGCCTTCTTGTTCATCTATATAGATAAACGTATTATCAAGATTTAATTCTGCTGCTACTTCCATGGAGAAAGCTTCACTCTTACGATTAATATAATTCTCTGTACCTTTTCCTGGATGACGATATACATAATCCTTACCGCCAACTGAAAAACGAAATGAGGTATTTGTCAACCCTGCCTTAATTGGTTTAATGTTCACAATATCTCTATCCTCACACTGAAGGACTCTACAAATATTCTTCATGATTTTAGAATCTGTATTATTGATATAAGCCTGATCAAAGGCTCGAAGTTCATCTAAAGAATCAAATTCCAAGACTTTATCTGCCTCATACTTACGAATATACAAAGACAATTCATTCATATGACGCATATATAAATTTTCCCAAAGTTGAGAACGAACCTCATCTTTTACATATTCCTCTTTCAGAATCTGTACAAATTTCTTACTGAAGTTGTAATCAAAATATACATGTCCTAACATATACCATGAATCAACTCCACCTATTTTTACATTCTTAATTCGTCCTTTATTATCACATTCAAGGCAATATTCATCGGTTTCACCTGTTGCATAAACTGCAGAATAATAAGATTGGTATACATATGGTTCGAATACATTATCCACAAAATAATTATCACTAGAACAGATATATGTATTTGATAATTGTTCCGTTACACGAATTAATGTTGATGTATTATTAAAACGATAGTAATCTTCATTTACAATAATCTTTACACCAAATTTCTCTTCCAAATAGAAAAACTTCTCTTTCATGTATCCTACTACTACAGTGATGTCATCGATTCCAGCTTCATGCAACTGACGTATCTCACGTTCGATTAGAATTTCACCTTTTACATTTAAAAGACCCTTCGGTTTCTCATAGGAAAGCGGTGCAAAACGGCTAGACATTCCCGCTGCCATAATAATGGCATTATGTACCTTATATGGTTCAAGTGCTGCTACACCTCTCTCTGTTATTTCAAACACATTATCTGAACCAATTTGTATCAACTGCTCTTCACAAAGCTTTCTCACAATTTGATTTACTTTTCCAAGGGAAATTGACAATTTCTCTGCCATTTGACGTTGCGTACACTTTATTTTTAATTTAATCAATGAATTTAACAGTTCATATTCCTTTATTTCTAACATATTTATCCCTTCTACTATGCATGTTCATTTTTTTACATTTTAATCTATTTTATGAACATTGTAGCACACAAAAAAAGATTGGTCAATTTGCTTTTATTATAATTTCCTAAAGAATTGAAAAAAGCTGAGATTTTACTCTCAGCTCTGTTTTTTGATTGTTTTTTTGATTGGGTTGAATTCCCACCATGATAGCGGTTTCGTCAATTTTTAGTGGAAATCAGTATGGTTTAGTTAGTGACTACATTTTCTTGCATAGTTTCACAACTGCCTGAGCAGTAGGCTGTTTCTAATCAGACTTCACTTCGCTCGCCTTCTTAGACATCCCTTGCATAGAACGTACTAATTACTTCTCTGCGTCGCTTTGCTTCTTGACAAGTAAAGTTACGTTCTCAACATAGCTCGAGAGGATAGGATTGATGTTACAGGTTAATTAAAGAACTTAAGGACGAGGGAACATATCCACAGATATGCTTTGTACAATCTTTTCATATATTTTTCCAACCATCTCCTCTGAAGCTCCATGCAAGTATTCGTGCCAAAACACAAAGGATGTAATTAAGGTACTTGCAGACATATGACTGTAAATAGCTTTGCTATCTAATATTTTTCCATACAATTCATATACTGCTTTTAAATATTGATCTATTACTACCCTTTCACTTATCACAAATCTATCTACATTTAATCTACTTAAAAAGAAAGCTAAATCATTTGAAACATCTCCAGTTGATACACTTTGCCAGTCACAAATTACTATATTTTCCTCATCATCAATTAGTACGTTATCAAGATGAAAGTCTCCATGATTTAAAACAGCTTCTCCAGACGCATGCCACAGAATAATAGAATTTATGTTTATTGCAATTTTTTCTATTAGCTTTTCATCAAATAGACCTTTATGCTCCCTTAATACAGAATTCCATCCGTTAACACAATTCATAATATGCTCATCAGTAAGAGTTTTGACGTCTGTTAGATTATGTAATAGAAACTGAGGCACTTGATAATGATGAACCATAGCTATCACTTTCATGATTTTAGCTAATAATAAATGGTTCATTTCATCATGCTCAACCATACGATATTTTTTCATTAAGAACATTACTTCTTCATTAGTTTCCTTAATTGTAATGACTTTTGGAAGACAATGAAGTTTTTTTTCTATCAATCGCTTGATACAATTGAGCTTCTTTTTTGTAAGTCAAAAACAATTTATGATCTTCAAGCTTACTACATATAGCATGTTTTAATATATATTTAATATATATTTATTATCTACTTCATAAACATTGGCGCCACTTTTACCAATATTGATTCTTTTTACTCTATGTTTATTTAAATAATCATCTATATTATCCACTATCATCTAATCCTCCTATAATAGCCCAAATACTTCCTTTAACCACTCCATAGAGAACTTCAAATAATTATACTCCCTTCCTCTTGCTGGTTTTAACCATATCACATCATCACACCATGGAGCACCATGATTTCCTTTCGGGAAGACATGCAGTTCGAATGGTACATTATATTTTTTTAAACTTTCTGAATAATACAATACATTTTCTACATTGGTCAGTTGGTTCTTTTCGTACATTTACACTAAAATACCTCATAAAATAAACCACCTTCCATATTTTGATATTATCATATCATTCAAGCTGAAGGTGGTGTACAAATATAGGGTTTATCAAGGATTCTATTGCATTTGAACGTTCTCCCAAATTATAATGCATAAAAAACTTACGAATAATCATAATACTGTATCCATTAAGTAAAAGAAGTCGAATAACATACATTCGTTTTAATATAGCCTGTGAATAGAACCGTTTTTGATATGGCAACGACTGCGGAATCAACTCATTACGTTCCCAATTTCTTATCGTCTCTTCTGTAACACCAACTAACTGGGCTGCTTGCTTTTTTGAAAACATCAAATCAGACTCTTCTTGTTTTTCTAAATTATTAATTACTATTTCAATAGTCTTTTTGGTTCTATCAATATCTTCACTAATTAATTCTATATACTCTAATGTTACTGCTTCATATTTTATCAGATTCCATTCTTTAACTGACTCTATAATTTTCATACTGGCTTTTCTAAGGTTATGATTTACAAACCCACCAAAAACTAATCTACATATTTTTACTTGGAAAATATGACGTTCGTTAAAAATACGATAATTGTTCGGTAATCTATCAACAGTCTCTAAAAAACCACATTTCTCATAAAATCGAATAGTTACAGATTCTACCCCAGTAATCCTGGATAATTCACCAACTTTATACTCTGTTTTTATAACAATCCCTCTTTCTCAAAGAAATCCTTAATATTCATCAAACGGATTAATATCTGTTTGTCCACATTTATATCCATCATAGCATGTTTTATAGATTTTCTCACTAGTAATCATTTGATTTAATAAAAATAAGGGTTTTCCTGCATCAGAACCCCTGCTCACACTCATCAGAGGAAATCCTAATACTCGGAAACCCTTTATTTTAATCCATTTCAGCCCACCCTATTTTCCAACCCGTTACATCAATCAAGCCGTCTCCACACGGGTTGAAATTTAAATTGTTCCACCATACTAATTAAAATATATTTATTCTAAAAAGCATTGAAGACAAATTCACTGCTTTTAAAATTATTTTAAATTAATAGCTATTTTTTCATCCTTAAGAAATACATTGTCTTGATATTGTAACACTAATCCATTATCATTTTTAGGTTCTTCAAAGGCAATTGTTCCTTCTATTTCTCCATTAGCTGCTAAATCTCCACTGTTTAAAGCACTATCTTGATTTATTGTTGTAAATGTTTCATTTATTATTTGTCCTTTACTATTTTGGACTTTAAAATAAAAAGGATTATAGCTTATTTTATCAGCACCTTTATTTTGAATCTTAACATGTACTATAACATATTCATTCCCATTCTTAGGTTTTTCAAAGTCTGTTCCATTACTTTTATCAACCTTCGTAACCGTTAAGTTAAGACCTTTTAGTGCAACTGTATCTCCAATTTTAAAATCTTTCTTTTCTTCTTTCTTTTCTTCTTTTTTAGCGTTTGATGTTGCAGCTGATTTGCTTGTATTATCAGCTACCTTCTTTGGTTCATCTTTAATTCCCATTGCCTTTCCTATAGCAGCTAACATGATTATTACTAGAATCCCAGTTATTATTTTGTGCTTACTAAAAAAGCCTCTACTATCATGTCCGCACTTTGGACATTTTGCCCCTGCTGCAATTTCACTTCCACAAGCCTTACATTTGATTAATTTTGACATATACATATCCCCCTTAAAAATATAGTTACCATTTAATTGTATAACTTTAGAGATTTTTGTCAATAACTTCATCAAATAGAAAAAAGCAGTATTGGAATTTCTCTTTCTGAAGTTGTAAAAAAGTGGACATGAAAGCATGTCTACTTTTTATATTTAAATTTAGGTATAAGGATGTGATTATGATAAGTAGACGAAAAGGTGGTCAAAATAGAACATGGACTAAGGAAGAAAAACTCCATATTGTTCGTAGGTATTTTGATGAAAGTATAGTTCGCCCAATTCTAGCAAAAGATGAAGGAATTTCAATTGGTATGATTTCAACTTGGATTCACAAATATTTAGACGACGGAGAAGCTGGTTTAGAAAACAAAAAGAAGCCTGGGAATAAGTTTGATGCATTATATAAAAGCAAATCAATGAATGAACTCGACCGACTTCGCTTAATTGCAGCAAAACAAGAAATTAAAATTGAAATATTAAAAAAGGATATATAACAAAAAGAGTTGGTACAAACAAGGAGTTCGTTACTATAAAAGATGGGAGTATGAAATAATCGATAACTTAAAAGTTAAATATTCTCTTAAAGATCTTTGTAAGTTAATATTGCTTTTATTGCAGTCTACCTTAGGTTGACAACTTCACACTTATGCTACTATGTTATTGGAATTTGGAACTAATATAAAAGATATCCAAAACAGATTAAGACATAGTAAATTAGCCACAACTATGGACACTTATTCACACGTTACTAAGAAAATGAAAAATGATAGTGTTAGTATCTTCGAAAAACTTATAAATAATTTGCCACCGAAGTATTTTTTACGGTGGCAAATGGGTAGAAAATATTAATTTATAATTCTATAAACATATCTTATTACTGATTTTTCTTGCATAGTTTCACAACTGTCTCAACGTGAGGCGTATTTGGGAACATATCCATCAACACTGTTTCACATATCTGGTATCCAGAGTATTGTAATCTTGCTAGATCTGTTACTAGTGATTTTGGGTTGCAGGATACATAGATTATATCCTTTGCGTTGAACTTTATTACATATTCCATTGCTTTTGGCATTACTCCACTTCTTGGTGGATCCAGAATGATTATGTCTGGCTTATCTGTTACTGTTTTGATTGTTTCAGCCACATCTCCTGCTATGAAGGTACAGTTATTAAGACCATTTAGTTTGGCATTTTCGTTTGCTGCTTCTACAGCTTCTTCTATAAGTTCAATACCAACAACCTTTTGAGCCTTTCCTGCTGCGATTTGACCTATTGTTCCTGTTCCACAATAAAGGTCAAATACTACCTTGTTGTCTGCATCTCCCATAAAATCACGTACTATGCTATAAAGCTTTTCTGCACCTAGTGAATTTGTTTGGAAGAAAGATAACGGAGATATCTTGAACTTTAGGCCTAGAAGTTCTTCTGTGATATATCCTTCTCCTAAAAGCACATTAAGTTTATCCACTATAACTGCTTCTGATAGAGAATCATTTTCTGTATGGATAACTGTTGATAGCTTACCTGCATAACTTTGTTTCTTTAAAAGCTCTAACCATTCTGTTAGGTCAAAGTTTATTTGAGTTGTTGTTACTAGATTTACTAATATCTCACCAGTTTTCTTTGCTTTTCTTACAATTAAGTTTCTTAAATAACCTTGTCTTGCCATTATTCTATAGTAAGGAAGTTCCTTGCTTCTAAAATAATCTACTGTTAGGGTTAATATCTTTCTGAAGTCTTCATCAACTAATGTACATTGGCCAACATTTATTACTCCAAAAGACTTACCCTTCATGTGCATTCCAAGAGTTAATGGACCACCCTTTTCTTCATCACCAAAGGTAAACTCCATCTTGTTTCTATATTCCCATAGTATTGGGCTTTCTTCTATGCCTTTAAAATTACCTGTTGGAACCTTTGCATCTTGAAAAAGTTTCAAAACTTGTTCCTTCTTGAATTCTAATTGCTTATCATAAGGAACTGTTTGTGAAGAGCAGCCTCCACATACTCCAAAGTGAGAGCATTTTTGTTCTATTTCATATGGAGCTCTTTCTCTCACTTCTAGCAATCTAAGTTCAGCATGGTCTTGTCTCTTTTTAGTTATTCTACCAAAGACTTTTTGTCCTTTGAATGCATTTTTCACATATATCTTTTTATCTTCTACATGAGCAATTCCTTGAGAAGGAAATTCCATTTCTTCTATTAATATTTCAAGCTCATTTCCTTTTTTCATCCGTTAAACTCCTCATTTTTTAGATTATATTTTTAATAAAGCTTTTCCGATTGATCTTGTTAATTTTGTGCTTTCAACTACTGCTAAGTATAATACCGCAACTATTATATATATAATGAAGAATAATTGTGGTATTTGAGTCACAAAGAATCCTAATGCTAATAGTATACCCTCAGCAGCATATAATATAGCTACACTTAAAGCTAACACTACAACTTGATCTACTATACTTGCTACTAATCTTGCGAAAAATCCAGCTTTAACATGTTCTACTACTCTTTGTTTCTTAGGTTCATGATCATGTACTATTGCTGGTTTAACATCTTCTTTTTCTTCTGCTACAGGTTCTGCACCCTCAAGTGCTTCCTTTATTTCATTTTCCTTAATCTCTTCTTTTACTTCTGCAATTTCTTCCTTTATTAACTCAGCATCTGCTTCTACATTTTTATTTTCTTCGTTCATTTAAATATCCTCCCTTAAAGGTAATCTTCTTTATTACAATAAGTCCATTATTTTAATATACTACACTTCACATAAAATGTAAAATCCAAAATTGTAAACAAAAATTGAAGGATATTGCACTGTACTGCCAGTAAAAAAGTTTTTATATACTAATAAACCTTTTTACTCTCAATACATTGTACAATATCCCCTAATTAATTACTCTCTCAATTAAAATGCTGGAATTATCTTTCCATTTTGACTTTCGATATACTTCTTAACTTCTGGTGAGTTTAAAGCTGCATCAAGATCTTTAATCTTTTGAGTATCTTTATCTGCTGTTCTTACTGCTACTACATTTGCATATGGTGAACTAGATTCCTCTAATAGTAAACCATCTTTAACTGGGTTGAATCCAGCATCAAGTGCATAGTTACCATTTATAATAGCTGCATCTACATCATCAAGACTTCTTGGAATTTGAGCTGCTTCAATTTCTTTGAACTTTAAGTTTTTCTTGTTTTCTGTTATATCTTTAGCTGTAACCAAATCACCTGACTTAACCTTTATAAGTCCACCATGTTCAAGAACCTTTAATGCTCTTGCACCATTAGTTGAGTCACTTGGTATTGCTATAGTTGATCCATCTTTTAAATCATTGATGTTTTTTATCTTCTTTGAGTATAGAGCCATTGGTTCTATATGAACCTTAACTGTTGCTTCTATCTTTAAGTTTTCCTTTTTCACCATGTCATTTAAGTAAGGAATGTGTTGGAAGAAGTTTGCATCTAATTCCTTGTCATTTAAAGCTATGTTTGGCTTTACATAGTCTTGGAATTCTATAATTTCTACCTTATATCCCTTTTTCTCTAGTAGTGGTTTTGCTGCCATAACTATTGCTTTGTGTGGACTTGGTGATACCCCAATTTTAATTGTCTTAGCGTCATCTTTCTTTCCGCATGCTACCATGCCTAAGGCTAAAACTCCTGCTATTGCTATTGCTAATATTCTTCTTTTTTTCATACGAAAAACCCCCTAATTATTTTTATATTTTTATATTTTTATATTTGTACGAATTTATTATTTTACTTCTAGCTGTCCATTATTCCTTATATCTTTTATATTTTTTATCTTTAAGAATAACTACTAGAAATCCTCTTAATTGATTTTGTATTTTGTGTATTCTATATATTTTTTGTATTTTGCTCTATATGCAATTCTATTTATATTTATTTCGTTAATCTCTTATATAATAAGTTTCCTAAGCCTTGTAAGACTTGTACAAACACTATTAACACTATTACTGTATAGATCATTATATCTGTCTGGAATCTTTGGTAACCATATCTGATGGCTGCATCTCCAAGACCACCTCCGCCAATAGCTCCTGCCATTGCTGAGTAACCTACTACACTTATTATTGTTAAAGTTATTCCTAGCATTATTGATGGCATGGCTTCCTTTAACATAACCTTGAATATAATTTGTGTATTGCTTGCTCCAAAAGATTTGGCTGCTTCAATAACTCCCTTATCCACTTCTTTTAAAGCTGACTCTATAACTCTTGTAACAAATGGTGCTGCTGCTATTGTTAGTGGTACCATAGATGCCGCTGTTCCTATAGATGTTCCTACAATAATTCTTGTCACTGGAACTAGCACTACCATTAATATTACAAATGGGAAAGATCTTAATATATTAACTATAACGTCTAAAACTTTATAAACTGGTGGCACTGGTCTTAAGCCATCTGGTGCTACCACTATCATTATTATTGCAAAAACAAAACCTATGATAACAGCAAAGATTGTTGATATAGCTGTCATGCTTAATGTTTCTGTAAAAGCTTGTACCAATATTTGTACTGTTTGTTCTCCCATGTCTTATAGTACCTCCCATACAATTTGATTTTTTTCTAGATAATCTATTACTAATTGCTTATTTTCTTCTGTTACATTGATTACTAAGCTTCCAAGTACACTCTCTCTGAACTTTTCAAGCTTACCCCATACTATAGAGAAATCAATTGATAATTCCCTTGCCATTGAAGTTATCAATGTATCCTTGCTCATTCCATCTGAGAAGAATATTTTTATGTTCGTACCTTCACTTGGTAATACTTCACTTTCATCCTCTTCACCTAAGAATTTCTTTAAAGATACTCCTGGGTTTAAGAATAAGTCCTTAGACTTTCCTTCTGCTCTTATAACTCCACCTTCGATTAAAGCTACCTTTTCACAGATATCCTTAACAACTTCCATTTGGTGTGTTACAACTACTATTGTTATTCCAAGTTCCTTATTAATCTTAAGTAATAACTGTAGGATATCCTTTGTAGTTTTAGGATCTAGAGCTGAAGTAGCTTCATCACAAAGTAATATCTTTGGATTTAAAGCTAATGCTCTTGCAATGGCAACTCTTTGTTGTTGTCCACCACTTAGTGAAGATGGTTTAACCTTCGCTTTATCTTCAAGACCTACTAACTGTAGCAATTCATTTACTCTGTTTCTAACCTTTGGTGTTGTCCATCCCCATACTTGAAGTGGAAGTGCAACATTATCAAATACAGTTTTTCTTTTAAGTAAGTTGAACCCTTGGAATATCATTCCTAAGTCTTTTCTGAAAGTTCTTAATTTCTTACCCTTAAGTGATTTAACTTCTTGTCCCATTACTACAAGACTTCCTGAATTGTAGCCTTCAAGTCCATTTATACATCTTAATAATGTTGACTTTCCTGCTCCACTGTGACCTATAATTCCGTAGATTTCTCCTTCATTTATTGTTATGGATACATCTGTTAGAACTTCAACTTTTGAGCTATAACTTTTGCTTAAATTTCTAATTTCTATCATTAAAATTATCTCCTTTTCATAAGGCATCTTGAAAAAATAATTTAGTCTATATCAACAGAACCAACAGATATTCAGCATCATTATTTATTTTCAACTGCCTAAATTAATAAATCTTTGTACTAATAAGTTTTTAACTAAAGACTTACTTTTTCTTTTGTAAAACGATAAAAAGCACCAGAGAATAACTCTCTGGTGCTGAAAAAAACACTCTGGTCATTCTCTCATCTCTCAGTTATAAAAATATATAACCGCAGGATTTGGCACCTTTCTAAATATTAAATGGAATATTTATCGGTTGCCGGGTTTCATAGGGCCAGTCCCTCCACCACTCGTGATAAGATAATTTTTTTATTCGTTTTTCATTGTTCCTTAATTATATGGCCATTTTGTAAACTTGTCAACTTTTTTTGATGATTTATTTTATATGTAATTTTTAACATGACTATATAAACCTTTGTTGGCCAGCTATATGCTATGTCTATCTTTTTAAACCTATATGTAACTATTCCACTTAAATGTTGGTAGAACTTTGTAGAATTATCGTAGCTTGTCTTTAAGCTTTTTTGTCGGTTTTTGTTAAAACAACCACCAACATTTTGATGGAATAGTTCTATATGCATTTTATAGTATTAATCCAACTCTACCTAAGGCTTGTACTATCAAAAAAGAACAAAGTCATAAATTGGATTAACCAACTCCTACCCATTGAACCATCTCATCTTTGGTCGTTCCATCTGAATATGTTGCCACTGCCCTAACTTGATTTTTAATTCCTTTGTCTATATAAACATTTTCAAACTTAAATACAGTATTATGATATGAATCCAAGTCTTGTGCTTTAACTACTCCTACATTTTCATTACCAACAAACAATTCTACCATTAATGCATTTGAGTAAATCTTTACTTCTGGAATTAAATTTGCACGATTAATCATTCTTGATGAAGTTATATGAAGAGTGTTAGAATGAGACCAGATTGACTGATAAAAATAGTATGCATCCTTATATATAAGGCGATTTCTAGTTACCAATCCTTTATCATTTATCCCTAAAGTATCCCCTTCCACACGAGAATGGGATGCAAAATCAAACATACACCATATAAATGAACCCCAAACCTTGCCACTGGATGCAATATCAGCCCAAGTTTCTTCGTGAAAAGTAGCTTGATATTCCTCGTAGTGTGGAGTTCCATCTGCCACTATATCTTTTTGATTAGGCTCTTCCATATGATGACTTACAGCTCCCCCTGCACCATACTCGCTTATGCAAGCAGGCTTATAGTTATTCTGTGCTATTTTCTCACCAATCCATTTACTCATATCTCCTAATTTGCTATAATACCATCCATCATATCTATTGTAACCTATGAGATCAGTATCTTTAGAACGTTTATCTGTACTATTACTAGCAGTATTATCTGCATAAATAGTCATTCTTGACCTATCTTCTAATTTTGCTAATGAGCATAACTCTTTATACAACTTGCAAGTATCATCGTCTACATCATATAATTCGTTAGAAATTCCCCACAGAATCACTGATGGATGATTAAAGTTTTGACGAATCATCTCCACCAACTGCTGCTTGATATTACCACAGAATTTATTCCAATCTATCTTAAATTCTTTTGATTTAGATCTATTTATAAGTGGAATTTCAGAGTACACCAATATCCCTGTTTCATCACATAAACTATATTCAAATTTATCATGCTGATAATGAGCCATTCTAACAGCTGTAACTCCCATATTAAGCATTACATCGTAATCTCTAATACGCTGCCTATCATCCATTGCCCACCCATTCTCATAGCTGTCTTGATGATAGTTAACTCCATGAATACTGTACACCTCTCCATTTAAGTAAAAGGTATTGTTATCAACAGAATAACTTCTTAATCCAGTACTTATTGACAACTCATCTACTATTTTCCCATTATTTAAAACGCTAGTCATTACTTTATATAAGTATGGATCTTTAAGTCCATTCCATAAATGAGGATTATAGATTCTTCCTTTTAATTCTACAGATTCTACGGAAAAAGCTTTTATACTAACTTCACCCCTCATGGTAAGTATAATATTTTCCTCTCCGTCACAGAAAACTGTTTCTAACTTTCCCTCTACTTTTTTATCAGTTTCGTTTGCAATTTTTACAACTGTTATTATTTCAACACTCTTTAAATCTTCTGAAACCTCATATGAAATATATACTCCATCAGCTCCATAATCCTCTAAATCAATATGCACACCATTAACTGCAATTATATTTACATCTCTGTATATCCCACCAAATTTAGTGAAATCCCCCTCAGATGCAAGTGGTGCTATATACGTAGTTTCAGCATTATCTACTTTTACAATAATGAAAGTGTCTTCATCTAATTTCACATAATCAGTTATATTAAATCTAAATGCTGAATATCCACCTTCATGTTTTCCTACATAAACACCATTTATATATACTTCAGTAACAGTATTTGCACCTTCAAATTCAAGATATATCTGCTTTCCTTCATAGGTTTCTCTATAGAAAACTATATGATTGAAATAAACTCCTATTCCTCTTAAATATGAGTTACCTTTATAATCTTTTATTGAACTTACATCCACACAGTCCATAGCATTCCATGTATGTGGAAGAGTAATCTCCTCCCAAACTAAATTATCCTTCGCGAATTCTAAAACATCTTCAGCATCCAACATAGCGAATTTCCACCCATTGCTGATACCTATAATTTCCCTCATGTTTCCCTCCTATCCTCTTTTATCTTATTTGCTCACAAATTGCTATGTTAAAATAATTCAACAGCGATTTCAAGAATAAAAAATTGACTTTTTTTCATATCATATTACTTTTACTAATGAATAATTTCATTAGGCATTTATTATTATAAAGAGTTGAAGGTTTTTATCAATGATATATAATAATGTATAATTGAACTATTCTCATATATAGGAGATGATTAACTTGATTAAAATTTACAGAATGGGATGTAATGCTGCTCATGATAAGAACTTCTATATCAATCGACCCACTGGATGGGGTTGCTATCTTCTTCTCTTAGTAAAAACAGAAGCATTATTTCAAATAAATGGAGAGATGACACTTTGTCAACCAGGTACTGCAGTTTTATATTCTCCTGGACAGCATCATCATTATAAGACAATTGGCGATGTTTATATTAACGACTGGTTGCAGTTTGATACAGATATCAATTTATTTGGGCAAAGCTTTCCTTTTGGTATTCCTGTTGTTTTATCCTCTCCTAAGGATTGTTATAGTGTTTTTTCAGTACTTTATAATGAATTCATGTCAAATTCTGCTCATCGGAAACAGAATTTTATTAATCTCCTTCCATTCATTATCAATAAAATAAATGATAGTTATAGAACAGAGAAAATAAATCCGCTTTATGATAGCTTACTTTCCTTGAGGTGTGATATTTATGCGCATCCAGAATCAAGTTGGAAGATACCTGACCTCTCAAAAAAACTAAATGTAAGTACAAGTTATTTTCATGCAATCTATTACCAAACTTTCAATACTACTTGTATAAATGATGTTATAGAAAGTAGACTTGCTTATGCACGTCAACTATTATCAGATACAAGTATTACAATTGATGAAACAGCATTTAATTGTGGATATCAAAATGTTGAACATTTTATTAGGCAGTTTAAAAAGAAGTGTGGGATAACCCCTGGCAAATATAGAAAGAATCACAGAGCTGGTTTTGATGTTGCAACCTTTATAACTAAGTAGTTCCATATTTTATTTTGTAAAAAAGCAATGGTTATTATTATGGTATTTATAGTTATAATAATAAAGTCACAAGAATATATGTAGCTATTCCACTTAAATGTTGGTAGAACTTTGTAGAATTATTGTAGCTTGTCCTTGGCTTTTTCTGTGGATTTTTGTTAAATTAGCTACCAACATTTTAATGGAACAGTTCTATATGCATTTGAAACTATCAATCTTCCTCTACCTAAAGCTTGTACTGTTAAAACAAGCTACAAAATAAACTTCAATTTATTTTTAATTTTATTTTCACTATTTCTATTTGAAGTTTATAGAATAAAAGATTCTACCTGCACACTCCATTTAAGATAATAAATCTCAAGTTTTAAAATCTCAACTTAACTACTGCTGATATCAGCCTTTAGTGAGTTAAAAATCTTATAATTTTATATACAATAAAAAATGTCCTAAAACCTCTATTATTCATATATTAGAGATTTTAGGACTTAACTTATTAATTTTATCTATTGTACTTTGATATTAATGAATATCACATAGAACTTATGTATTCATTATATCAAATAACTTAGTTCTATATAATTCTTACTACTAAAAATACTATAGTTCTATTCCTTTAATTAAGTTAGCCATTTCAATTGCACTTACTGCCGCATCATATCCCTTATTTCCTGCTTTTGTTCCTGCTCTTTCAATAGCTTGTTCAATATTGTCTGTAGTTAATACTCCAAAGATTACTGGCACTCCTGTGTTTAATGAAACACTTGCTATTCCCTTAGAACTTTCTGCACATACATAATCAAAGTGTGGAGTTGAACCTTTTATAACCGCACCTAAGCAAATTACCCCATCATATTTTTTGCTTTCAGCTAGTTTCTTTGCTATTAGTGGAATTTCAAAGGCTCCTGGTACATAAGCTACGTCCACACTCTCTTCTGGCACCCCATGTCTCTTAAGACCATCCATTGCTCCACCTAAAAGCTTGTTTACTATAAATTCGTTAAATCTTCCTACTACTATACCAACCTTTAATTCACTACCTATTAAATTTCCTTCAAATATCATAATGTTTTCCTCCAAAATCTTATTTTTTGTTTCTTTAAATAACTTTTAAATTTTAATATATATAAATTATTTTTATATTTTTAAGCTTTAATTTTTTATATCTACAGTTTGTACATTCAACTTTTGTATCTTCTAACTCAATACAAATATTTATTAATAACCTCCATAGCAACTTTCATTTCAGATTCTATACAACTTTTAATTTATGTCCCATCTTTTCTACCTTAGTTTTCATGTAGAATCTATTAACCTTGTTGCAACCCATATCAATTGGAACTCTCTTAACTATCTTAAGTCCATATTCTTCAAGACCTTCAATCTTCTTTGGATTGTTAGTCATAAGCTTTATAGTTCTTACTCCTAAATCCTTTAAAATATGCGCTCCTATGCTATAGTCTCTTGCATCAGCAGGGAATCCAAGTCTTATATTTGCCTCAACTGTATCTACACCTTGTTCTTGTAATTCATAAGCTCTAAGCTTATTTAAAAGACCAATTCCTCTTCCTTCTTGTCTTAAATATAATAGAATTCCTGAGCCATTTTCATTAATCATTTCTAAAGCTTTATGAAGTTGATCTCCACAATCACATCTTAAGGATGCAAAGATATCTCCTGTTAAACATTCTGAGTGAACTCTTAAAAGTATATCTTCATCTGAATTTATTTCACCCTTCACTAGAGCAACATGCTCCTCTCCATTTAACTTGTTTCTATATCCAAATATCTTAAATTCACCATATTTAGTAGGCAACTTAGTCTCTGCTACTCTTTCTACTAACATTTCATTAGCTTTTCTGTATTCTACAAGGTCTTTAATTGTTAATATTTTTATATTATGTTCCTCTGCAAACTTAAATAAGTCATCTCTTCTTGCCATATGCCCATCTTCTTTTACAATTTCACAGATTACTGCTGCACCTTGGAACCCTGCAAGTTTAGCTAAATCCACTGAACCCTCTGTATGACCTGTTCTTTCTAGAACTCCATTTTTCTTTGCAATTAGAGGGAATATATGTCCTGGTCTTCTAAAATCATTTCTATCAGTAGAAGTCAGCATTTTGTTTATAGTGTAGGCTCTCTCATAGGCTGAAATACCAGTAGTAGTATCTTTATGATCAATAGCTACTGTAAAAGCAGTTTCGTGATTGTCTGTATTCTTCTCTACCATTGGATTTAACTCCAATCTATCAGCTATCTCTTTCTCTATTGGCACACATACAAGTCCTCTTGCGTACTTAATCATAAAGTTTATTGCTTCACCTGTTGCCATTTCTGCTGGAATTACTAAGTCACCTTCATTTTCTCTACCCTCATCATCCACAAGGATAATCATCTTTCCTTCTTTTATATCCTTTAAACCTTCTTCAATTGTATTAAATCTATTCATATAACTTGCCTCCATTCAATTTCTATAATTATCTTCTTATTAGCAACTATCTTTTTGTCTTCAAATAGTTTTTTTATATGTTAATTTGTAGCAGTCTAAATAAAACCATTTTCACTTAGCATGCTTAAGCTTAGCCCTTGTTTACTTTCCTTTGGTGTATCAGACTCTCTGTCTTTAAAGCTTAATAGCCTCTCAACATACTTTCCTATAACATCACACTCTAAATTAACTGTTGCTCCAACCTTCATGCCTAGCAAAATAGTATTTTCAGAGGTGTGGGGTATTATTGACACTCCAAAGCTGCTATCATCTAAGTAAGCTATGGTTAAGCTTACACCATCAATGGTTATGGAGCCCTTATAAACCATGTATCTTAAGATTTCTATAGGTGCCTCTATGAATACCCAAGTTGCATTTCCTTCTTGCTTAAAGCTTTTAATAACTCCAACACCATCAATATGACCACTTACAATATGTCCCCCTAACCTTGAGCTTAAAGTTAAGGCTCTTTCAAGATTAACCTTACTGCCAACTTTTAAATTTCCTAAACTGCTTTTCCTCAAAGTTTCAGTCATAACATCTACTGTAAACTTGCTTTGGTTCATCTTGCACACTGTAAGACAAACTCCATTAGTGGCAATTGAATCTCCAAGCTTTGTGTCATTAATAACTTCCTTACATTGTATTTCAAGCTTTGCCCCTGCTGAATCTTTTAGTATGCCTGTTACTGTACCAATCTCTTCTATAATTCCAGTGAACATTCCATCACCTCTTTCTTAATTGTAAGCCAGCTCTTAATTTTACTTCTTACTTATTACCTCTTATTCATTATTTCTTTCCACCTTAATTCTTACTTTTCAGTTAGCGCTTCTGTCCTTTTTTGTTCTAACTTTTTAGCTTACCTCTACTCCATTACTTCTCAGCTATACTTATTAGTTCTTACCTTCTAACTGCTTATCTTAAGTAAGCTTCTATAAACAAATCCCCACCCAAGGTCTTATAAGTTGGATTCTTTAGTGTTACAGCATCCTTCATCAAATCTAAATTTAAATCACCTATAGAAGACTTCCCTTCTGCACCTATTATCTTTGGAGCTATAAAGGCAATAACCTTATCAACTATTCCTGCCTTTAAGGCTGAAGCGTGAACTTTGCTTCCACCTTCAATCAAAATGCTATCTATTTTCATCTCACCAATTATCTTCATAAGACTTTTCAAGCATATCCTGCCTTCTTTTGTAGAACACTTTATTACTCCTACACCCTTGTTTATAAATTTCTCTATCTTAACTTCATCTATCTTTTCATCAACAACTATAAAGGTGTTTTTTCCATTGTCTATCTCCAGTATTTTTGCATCAATTGGTGTTCTTCCATTGGTATCTAAAATGAATCTAACTGGATTCACTCCGTTTTCTATCCTGCAAGTTAAAAGAGGATTATCTTTTATCACAGTATCAACACCAACTAAGATTCCAGCCACTCTATTTCTCAAGTTATGCACATATTGTCTACTTTCTTCTGAACTTATCCACTTTGAATCACCTGTATGTGTGGAAATTTTTCCATCCAAGGTGCTTGCCCATTTTGAAATCACAAAGGGTTCGCTCTTTGCAATAAACTTATAGAAAATTTCGTTTAAAGCTAAGCATTCCTTCTCTAGCACACCAATCTTTACTTCTATGCCATTATCCTCTAGTATTTTTACACCTTTACCAGCTACTCTTTTGTTTACATCAAGCGCTCCTATCACTACTCTTTTAAATCCATACTTAACAATAGCTTCAGCACAAGGAGGGGTCTTGCCATAGTGAGCACATGGTTCTAGATTTACGTAG
This sequence comes from Clostridium sp. TW13, assembly GCF_024345225.1. NCBI lineage: Bacteria > Bacillati > Bacillota > Clostridia > Eubacteriales > Clostridiaceae > Inconstantimicrobium > Inconstantimicrobium mannanitabidum. The sequence goes on along the minus strand of NZ_BROD01000001.1, from coordinate 440,560 downwards.
ATAGTTGATGTTTTTAATAAGCTTTTATCTTCTACACTTAAAATTGCATTAACCTCTGCATGATTTTCACCATATTTCTGGTGGTATCCCTCTCCTATTATTTCGCCATTTCTTACAATTACAGCCCCTACTAAAGGATTAGGATTCACATTCCCTGCACCCTTGGCAGCTAATTCTAGGGCCCTTTTCATAAAAACTTCATCCATTTTTATTCGCCTGCCTTTTATTTTTATCAAGTGAAACTTGATTCAGGTGGGGTGTATCCCCATCTGAATCTTAGTTGAACTTATCCAGGAGCGTGCAGCCGTTATCTCCAACTTAAAGAAGTTGGAGTGTTACGGATGCTAGCTATCGGATAAAACATAATTTGCTAAGCAAACCATATGTTCAAGCTATTTATTTACTTTTTATGTAATTTAAGTAAGTCAAAAAGTGCAAAAAGTTTGTTCAATAGATTATCCATCATTTAAAATTTTCAATCTATTTATTCAATCTATTTACAAGTTACTTTTTAATACACTCTCTTGAAAAACAAAAGAATCGCCCAAAGATAAAAATTATTCTTCAGGCGATTCTACAACAACTATGAACAATCATAGCTCTATAAAACTACGTAATTTGAAACATCTGAAAATAAATAACAAGTCCAAATAAATAGACTAAAATTTTGATTTATTTATTTTCTCAAGATGCCTAAGCTGTAAGTTGACAAACAAAAAAGCTCTGAACCACAAAAAAGTTCAGAGCATACTTTTCAACTTACACCATAAAATATTTTTCTTCTTTCATCCAGACTATAACTGTCGGCCTCGGAGTTTCACCGAATCTGCCATCAATCTATCACCTACGTGAACTGATTTAGGCTCGTGGGCTTTACCACCAGTAGAGAATTTCACTCTGCTCTGAAGAACTCATTATTTAATTAACTTGATTTTAATACTAAAAAACTATATTGTCAACGTGATTTTTTAACTTTAGAAGAAACTTATGCTACAACTTTTGAAACTATTATTGCTATACCTATTAGCATACCTGCTATAACAATAGCTACTGCAATGTTATTTTTCTCTAGTTCTTTATTAAAATCAGCTGGAATAACTTTATCGAATACCCAGTATCCTAAAACCATAATTATTATACCTACCAATCCAAACAAAAAGCTAATACCTAAATTAGTTAATATGTTCATCTACCAATTCCCCCTACACCAAAATATTAATTAATCTAATTTTACCATAAAAAAGTAATTTGTGAATAAAAGATTCTTAATTTATTGTAATTTCTTCTTTTAGATTGTTAAAAGTTGCCTCACCAATTCCACCCACCTTTTTTATTTCTTCTATGGTTTTAAATCCACCTTTTTCTTCACGATACTTAATTATCTTGTCAGCCTTACTATCACCTATACCACTGAGCTTTTTAAGTTCCTCTTTTGTAGCTGTATTTATATTTATTTGCTGTTTTCCATTGTTTTGCCCGTTTGGTGACTGCATCTGATTTGTATTTAAATTAGTATTTAGCTTCTCACCTTTTTTAGGTATAACAATACATTGATTGTTAGAAAGCTTAGCAGCTCTATTAATCTGGGATATATCTGCATTGGCTGTTACACCACCTGCAATTCCTATCAAATCATTTATTATTGTTCCTTCCTCCATTTTATAAACATCGGGTTTTGCCACTTCTCCTTTTATTTCTACATATATATCTTGCATATTAGACTTATTGACGCTTGTATTAACCTCGGATGTTTTGGTTGAACTTACTTCCTTATTACTTGTTGAACTTGCTCCCTTATTACTTTTTGTAGAATTACTATATTTAAAATTACTATCAGATTTTGATTTTTCTTCACTCTTTTGTGAATCTGCTTCTACAAACATAGCGTCCATCTCTGCTTTAGTGAGATCTTTATGAGAAGTTGTCGTATATCCAATAACCAAGAATACTATTGCCAATACTAATACAACTATTGCTCCTATTATCTTTTCACGTTTCTTCATATTTCCCTCCAAATAGCCAGTATTTATGTGCTTATCTAATTATTGACAACAAATTGAATATTTATAGCATATTCCTTCATTTTTTGATATACTAAATTTATTATGTTCGATATATTTAGGGGGCCACTATGAAAAAATTAATTAATTTTATTCTCATGTTAGTTTTATCAGTTTTAATTATTTCTTCAGCTTTCTGTCCAACCAATGCTTTTGCTTCGGAGCTTAAGAAAACGGATGCAGAAAGTTATGTTTTGATTGACGCTGCCACCAATCAAGTTATTTTAGGAAAGAATGAAAATGAAGTTTTGGTGCCTGCTTCAACTACAAAGGTTATGACGTCTATCTTAGTGTTGGAAAATACTAAGTTAACAGATAAAGTTACCATAGGAGATAATCCTCCAAATGCGGAAGGTACTTCTCTTGGATTAAAAAAAGGTGAAGTATATACTGTAGAAGACTTAATGCATGGCTTACTTTTAGAATCCGCAAATGACTGTGCTATGGCTTTAGCTGAATTTGTAGGTGGATCAAAAGCTAACTTCGTAAAAATGATGAACGATAAAGCAAAAACTTTGGGACTTGAAAAAACTACTTTTGTGAACCCAAGTGGTCTTTGGGAAAATGATAATGTAACCACAAATAAAACAACTGCTTATGAATTATCCCTAATGATGAAAGAAGTTTTAAAATATCCAGATTACATAAGAATCAGTCAAGCTCACAGTTATAAGTTTCCGGTTTCCCAAAAAGATACCTTTGAAAAATGGGCCAATAATAAGAATTCCTTATTATTCAAAAATAATCCACATTATTATGCAGAAACAATAGCAGGCAAATGTGGATATACAGTAAAGTCTAAGCATACTTTTGTTGCAGCTGCTCAAAAAAATGGACGTACTCTTATTTTGGCTATAATGAAATCTTCATCAAAAGAAGATTACTTTCCTTTTGCCAAGAGCTTATTTGAATATGGATTTAATGATACATCTTTAGTAAAGCTATATTCCAAAGATGAAGAAGTATCCACGTACAAAAATAAAACTTCAGTATCAGTACCCTTAATAGCTGGTCAAGATGTATTTTATGTTGTTAATAATAAGGATTTTTCAAAAGATCAACTAAGTAATATAGGTATTATGAAAAAATTACTTGATCCTAAGATTACTTATGGTCAAATTAATATTGATAAAAATTCTATTAAAAAAGGTGACATCTTAGTTACTGCTGATTTAGAAGTTAAAGGCAAAAAATATACGCAATTGAGTCTTAACAGTGGTATAGATATAGACAAACATGTTGCCTCCAATAATAGTAATACTGCTGATCATTCTGTCCTAGTAAACTCATTAATAATAACTGCTCTTTGTATATTTCTTATAGCATATATGAGTTATAAGAAATATAAGGCTTATAAACAAAAAAGAGATTCATTGGATGAGATATAAATAACTAAAAAAGTAACAGTGAGTACATAACTCACTGTTACTTTTTTTGCGTTAAACATCTGAAAATAAATAACAAGTTCAAATAGACTAGCATATAAACCTATTTGCTTTCAGATGCCTTATAGTCTTGTCCTAAAATTATAACAGCATCATTACCAGCATAATCTTTGTTGTTTTTAAGATCATTGTTTACATTTGCTATTTTACTATCTGTAGCTATAATATATTTTATTTTATCATCCTTAACTTCTATAGATGTTTCTTTTGTGAGTTTTGTATTGCTGATTTCTATCTGTTTATACCCTTTTGCCTTTAATTTTCTTGCTACACTTGCTGCTAATCCATTTATTCTTGAGCCGTTTAATACCTTTATCTTAAGATCAGCCCTTTTTATATCTAATACTTCTATAGGGGCATCACCTTTCATAGCTGCTATAATATTGGAGTTTCCATCTTCATCATATTTTAAATAGAATTGATCATTATAATCTATAGGTGTCCCATTTAAAGTAAGAAACCTAACACTCGTATTTTTTAAGTCTAAAACTTTCAAGCAATACGCCATTAACTTATCTGCTGGCATATCTGTGGAAATACACTTATGCATTTCATCTATTATATTTGGCATCTTATCAAGTACTTTTTGTGCCCTACACTTAGAGATTATGGCTTGTAGAACCTTCTGCTGATTCACTATTCGCATATCATAATCAATTTTTTCACCTATACCATTATTGTTTTTTTGCCATCTAAAAAATTGTACTGTCTTCTCACCATCTAACTGAACATTTTTACCTTTCTTCAATGATATATGAATATTTTTAGCATTGTCATCATACTTCATATCTCTATCTACATCAACTTGTATTCCTCCAATACTATCTACAAGTTTTTTTAGAGCTGCATAATCTATTTTCACAACATAATCTATAGGCTGCTCTATTAATTTTTCTACTGCATCCTTTGAAGATTTTTCTCCATTTTCAGTATATAAACTACTTATCTTTTCATACTTTACAGAGCCTTTTAATAACATATCTGTTGGAACTGAAGTAGCTGTTACCCATTGCTTTATACCATCATATTTAACAACAATTATGGTATCATTATTTTTAGTCTTATTGTTTTTAGAATTAATATTTTGAACCTCATCAATTCCTAATAGCAAAATATTAATTGACTTGTTATTATACTGCTTCTTAGCTGCCGCTATATTGTATTTATTACTTATATTTCCATCAAGCTTAGAAAAAAAAGTTCCCGCACATATCAATGCACAAAGAACTAACAAAACCAATACAGCTACCTTGAACCTACCATTATCACTTTTACATCCTAGCATACTACCACCCTTACGAATTATTTTTTTCTTGTATCAAATAGTTTCTTGCTTCTACTGATAGTGGATGAATTAATAATCCATTTTTTACCACATAGGTAATAGTATTCGATAAACCTTGCAAAACTCCTTCATTTAAATCTTCAAAAGTTGTTTTTCTTAAAAATTCTATGCCCGGATAATTTCTATTTGGTTCTATGTAATCTGCTATATATATTATTTTTTCAATGGTAGTCATATCTTTTTTTCCTGTTGTATGAAATTCTACAGCTGAAAGAATTTCTTCATCTTCAATGCCCATAATAGTATTTCCTATTATAGCTCCAACCTTTCCATGTAAAAGTTGTGGAGAAGCTTTCATCACTTCATCTATTTCATAATTATTTTCTTCAAGAATTCTATACATTTCGTCTACTGGCATATTTTTTGCACAATCATGAATTAGTGCTGCCACTTCAACCCTATCTTGATTCACATTATTTATTTTTGCTAGCTCTATAGCACTTTGAGCTACGCCTAGTGTATGAATATATCTGCTTTCTTTTAAGTTTTCCTTTATATATTCTAAAATTTGATTTCTACCCCACATAGAAATGTCTCCTATCTATATATGTTATTCTCTTCTATATACCGTTTTACAGAATCAGGTATAAAGAAATCAACTCTTTTTCCTGTAGATATTTCTTCTCTAACCCCACTTGAACTTATCTCTAAATTCAGCAAGTCTAAATAAATAATCTTTTTATTATACTTATGCTCCACCTCAGCTTTTTTTTCAACAAGCTGTTCTTTTGTAAAACCTGGTCTATTAAATACTACTAACGTTGCAGCTTCCATTATCCTATCAACATTTTTCCATGAATCAATGGTTATTAATGAATCTGCTCCTAAGATAAAATATAATTCACCTATATTTAGGCTCTTATAGTATTCCAATGTTTCAAAGGAATAAGATTTAGTTGTTTTCTTAAGTTCATAATCACTTATCTCAAAGTTTTCGTAAGACTTTATGGCAAGCTCCACCATCTTATATCTTTGGTTTGCATCTGATACACTGCTGAAACTTTTGTGAGGAGGGTTTCCACCTGGAATAAATATAATTTTATCAAGCTTTAACTGATTTAAAGCCTCATAGGCGATATAAAGGTGGCCATTATGAATAGGATCAAATGTTCCACCAAATATACCAACTTTAGTGCTCATATTACTTTGAGTTGCTTGGTAACTCTATCTTAGGATTCTTTTTAGATTGTTTATATAAAACTATTTTATTACCAATTGATTGAACACCCTCACAGCCTATTTGCTGGCAAATTATATCTGATGCTTCTCTAGTTTCAAGCTCACTATTTTCTAGTACTGTTATCTTAATTAATTCTCTTTTTTCTAAAGCTTCTGCTACTTGCTTTAAAAAAGCTTCTTCAATACCATTCTTACCTATTTGGAAAATAGGTGTAATGCTATTGGCAAGCCCTCTTAAATAAGATCTTTGCTTACTTGTTATCATTAAAGTTTCCTCCTACAAATTACATTACATATTCAAACTCGAAATCATTTGTTCTAACCATGTCACCATGTTGAATTCCCATTTCTCTTAATTCATCAAATATTCCCTTATTCTTAAGTACCTTATGGAAATATCTAAATGAATCTGGATCATTAACGTTAACTGCTAAAAGAAGTCTATCTACGAAGCTTCCTTCTATTACATAAACATTATATGATTCTTCTCCATCATCATATGGCTCTACAGAAATAGTATAAGTAAATTTCTTATCTTCTGGAACAAACATATCTTCTGGGTTGATTATTAAATCAGTTATTGGAATATCCTTAAGCATTTCTGCTGCTGCTTTAACTACTGCTTCAACATTATCATAAGTTGCCGCACTCATCTTAAATACTTTGTCATATCCCATTTCATTTACTTTTTTCTTAAAGTTTTCAAAAACTTCTTCATCATATAACATATCACACTTATTTGCTACTACTATTTGAGGTCTATCCCATAGTTTTACGCTATACTTCTTAAGCTCTTCATTTATCTTTATAAAGTCTTCAATTGGGTCTCTACCTTCAATTCCTGAAATATCAACTACATGGATAAGAAGTCTAGTTCTTTCAATATGTCTTAAGAATTCTAAACCTAAGCCTACTCCTTCTGCAGCTCCTTCTATTATTCCTGGAATATCAGCCATAACAAATGGTTCAATACCTGGAACACTTACAACTCCTAAATTAGGCTTTAAAGTTGTAAAATGATAGTTAGCTATCTTTGGTTTAGCCTTTGTTACTGTTGATATAAAGGTTGACTTTCCAACGTTAGGAAAACCAAGTAATCCTACATCTGCTAACAACTTTAATTCAAGACTTACAAATCTTTCTTCTCCTGGCATTCCTGGTTCTGCAAAGTTTGGAGCCTGTCTTGTTGGTGTACAGAACTTTACATTACCTTTACCACCTTTACCACCTTTACAAACTACATACTTATCATCTTTATGTGATAAGTCACACATGATTTTTCCTGATTCTGAATCCTTAATTATAGTACCTAGAGGAACTCTTATAGTTATATCATTTCCATCTTTACCATAACACTTAGATGCACCACCACTTGTTCCAGTTTCAGCTACAAATTTTCTTTTATATTTGAAATCTAGAAGAGTTGTCATACCTATATCTACTACAAAGATTACATCTCCACCACGACCACCATCTCCGCCATCTGGGCCTCCAAGTGGAACATACTTTTCTCTTCTAAATGAAATGGCTCCATGTCCGCCGTCACCTGATTTTACAAATACTTTGGCTGTATCAATAAACATGTTCTTCACCGTTCCTTTCCATTATTATTTTCTCTTTAGACATATGCAAATAAATAAGAAATCAAAATACACTCGCATATAAACTTATTTATTTTTCAATATGCCTTATGTTTTATTATTGCCTAAAAACCTTATGGCAATGCTGAATTAAATAGTATTTTCTTTTTAAAAATTCCTTATATATTTGAAAAAGCACCCTATTTCCAGGGTGCTTTTTATAAACTAAATACTATTCAGCTATATCTTCAAGATCTAATGGATAAACTGAAGCTTTCTTCTTAGTTTTACCCATTCTTTCGAATTTAACAACTCCATCAACTAGAGAGAATAAAGTATCATCTTTACCCTTACCTACGTTTGTTCCTGGATGTATCTTAGTTCCTCTTTGTCTAACTATGATGTTTCCAGCAAGAACGAATTGTCCGTCTGAAGACTTAACTCCTAATCTCTTTGATTCAGAGTCTCTACCATTCTTTGAGCTACCTACCCCTTTTTTGTGGGCGAATAATTGAAGATTCATTATTAACATAATGTTACACCTCCTCTTTCAATATTTTTATATATTTACATCGTTTCTTATTTCCTACACTTTGATCCAATGATATCAGGATACTTTCTAAACTTAATTCAAAAGTTTTCATCATAACTTGAGATTTTTCAATCTCTTGCTTTGGTAAATTCTTCAGATCTATATTTAAAAAGCCATCACGAACTTCATAATTAGCTTTGAATTTAAGTACCTCAACAATCCCAATTAGGATACTTTGCGAAAGCACTGATACTGAATTACAAATCATATCAAAGACGTCCCCTGTAGTCGAGTCCATCTCGCTTTGGGATAAAGCATGACCTTCCATTTCAAATCCAATTATATTTTCGTTCTCTTTTTTTAAAACTACTTTTATCATAATTTTAATTAAGCTTCTATCTTTTCTATAGTTAATTTAGTGTAAGGTTGTCTGTGACCAGCTTTTCTTCTGTAGTCCTTCTTAGCCTTGTACTTAAATACTATAACCTTCTTTGCCTTACCTTGAGCTGCAACCTTAGCTATAACTTTAGCTCCTTCAACAACTGGGCTACCAACTGTTATGCCTCCGTCCTTAGCTACTGCTAAAACTTCTGTAAGTTCAACTGTTGAATCAACTTCAGCTTCTAATTTTTCAACGTATATAACGTCTCCCTCTTGAACTCTGAATTGTTTTCCACCTGTCTTTACTACTGCGTACATTAAAAACACCTCCTCATAACGGTCTCGCCACTTCGGGTACACGATAAAAAATCATGTTTCTAAAAACCTTTCGTGTGCGGTTTACAAAAGCCATTTTATCACAATAAATTGTCTTTGTAAAGTAGGCATCAACATATTTCTATATTATCCACCTTATATTTACTCACATTTTCAATTTGATTCTTAAATATCAAAGATTCTACCTTAAAATATTCTGTCATAGGAACAAAATTCAAATATATATTTTTATCCAAGCCATCTATATCTTTTAAAAATGTAAGCATATCTGCATGAACACTTTCCTTATATTCTTCATTAAGCTCAATGTAAAAATCCTTTATGGAATTGTCGCCTTCAACCCTTACAATTTCATTTCTAATAAGTACTGAAATGTAAGATATCTTTAATCTCTTGCCTCTTCCTTTACAAGAATCACATTCCTCTTCTATATACTCATAGATGTTCTTTCCTCTTCTTCTTCTAGAAATTTGAACAAGATCTAATTCAGTAAATGGGTAAATAGTAGTATTGCCTTTATCCTTCCAGAACACCTTATCCAGAGCATCCATAACCTGTTTTTTTGCCTCAACACTTCTCATCTTTATGAAGTCTACTATTATTATGCCACTAAGATTTCTAAGCCTTACCTGCTTTCCAATCTCCACTGCTGCTTCTAGATTTGTTTCTATATAAGTTTTTTCTGCATTACTTGAATTAACGTTTTTAGCAGAATTCACGTCAATAGTATACATTGCTTCTGTCTTATCAATTACAATCTGCCCACCGCATTTTAGGTTAACTCTGTTGTTTCTAAGCTTTAGTATTTCTCTTTCAATTCCGTAGAAATCAAAAAGTGTTCTATATTCTTCATGTAGTAACAATTCTATATTGTCTTCATATCTAATATACTCTTTTACTATTTTATAATCAGCTTCTGAATCTACTACTATTTTAGTAGTATTAGAATTTACATTGTCACTTAGCACCTTGTGAAGCAAACTATTTTCTCCATAAACCCTCTGTGGTTTTAATATATACCTAGACTTTTCTTTTATCTCTGCAAGCTTTGAATATATTTCATTCACTTCTTCATTTATTATTTCAACAGCAGTAGATTCTGCATTTGTCCTAACAGTTACAGATACTCCTTCTGGAACTATCACTTCATTTTTGAATTTTTCAATAATTTCTTCATTTTTAATTCTTTTTGATATAAACAAACCGCTTTTGTTGGTTGTTAAGGCTACATTCTTACCTGCTATAGAGAAATTTTCAGTTATTTTTGCTCCCTTATTTGCATGTTCTTCTGCTATAATCTCAACTACAACCTCATCACCTTGCTTGTATTTCTTGTCCTTTGAAAAATTCATATGGGCATCCTTTGGATACCCTATGTTCACAAATACTGATGATATTGCTGGTACTACATTTTTTACTACACCTTTATATATTTCACCTAAGAGAGGTTCATCCTTTTCTTCTTCTATAAAGCATTCATAAAGCTTTCCTTTTTCTTTTATAGCTATTCTCAAAAGCTTTTCTCTTCTCTCTATAAAAATCTCTCTCATTTATTATACCTCTTTTTAAATTATTTATATTGTGGTAGTAAGCCACTATTATAATACTTAAATTAACATCTTGTAATACATTAATATGGTTTTAAAATACCCTATTATTACTTATATCTTAAATTAAGGCACCACTATTAACGAAAGTACTTATCTAAAGCCACTAGTTTTTCTCCATTATAAGCATACATTTCTGTTCTCTTAATTTTAATAAAACTATCTTCTATAGCAGAACTTGTTTTAGATTTTATATACTTTGCAAGTAAATCTGCTGATAGATTTTCTCTACTTCCACAGCTTATAATAGCTACAACCTTTAAAATATTTCCTTCAGTAGAGTATTCTAACTCTTTTACAAATGGTTTTATATCTGCTTCCTTCTCACCCTTCTTAGTCTTTTTAATGGTTACCCATTCATTCATCTCTTGAAGAGCTTTCATTTCATCTATAAGCTTTGAAGTATCATCATATTTGATTTTTATCTCATATTTTGCACCATCAATTAACGCCATTGCTTGAGGAACCTTTTTATTATTAAATGTTTCTGGAAGCTTTGTTGCATTAATAAATCTCATAGTTAAAGGTGAAGCTTGATTTAATTTCTTTATCATTTCATCTTCTTCTACCTCAGTATTCATCTCAAGGTCTAAATAATCACCGCTTGAATACACTCCTACTGATAAAGGCTGAGCTATAGATGATATTATACGTGGGTGATAACCTTGGCTATAAGTAACATCTAATTCTGATTTGCTTATTACCTTTTCAATTGTTCTAAGCAAATCTAAATGTGATATAAATTTTATTTCTGATTCCTTTGTAAATTTAATTAAGTATCGCACCGTCAAAGCACTTCCCTTCTTTAAAGTTTACATTAACTCCACATCCTGTACATCCTTGTCTGCAGTTTTGTGTTAATGCTCCTACCTTAGCCTTCTCATTTTCATTTTGAAGGTACTCTCTGTTTACTCCTATATCAATGAAATCCCAAGGTAAAATTTCATCATAACTTCTATTTCTATATGCATAGAAATCACCATCTACTCCTGCCTCTTCTAATGCTTTTTTCCATACATCAAACTTAAAGTATTCTGACCAGCCATCGAATTTAGCTCCATTTTCATAAGCCTTAATAAGTACTTCACAAACTCTTCTATCCCCTCTTGCAAATACAGATTCTAAATAAGAGGTTTGTTGTTCATGATAGCTATAGCTTGTAGACTTAGCTTTTATTTCTCCTCTAACTGCACTTATCTTTTCTGTTACATTCTCTATTCTTTCCATAGCTACCCATTGGAATGGCGTAAAAGGCTTTGGCACAAAAATAGATGTACTTACTGTAACTCTTAATCCCTTATTTCTAACATTCCTTGGAACCTTATAATATTCTTCTGTTATTTTCTCTGAAAGCTCCCCTATGCCCCTAACATCATCTATAGTTTCATATGGAAGTCCTATCATAAAGTATAACTTTAATGTGCTCCAACCAGCCTCAAAGGCATTTTTAGCTGCTTCAAGTATTCTTTCTTCAGTTAATCCCTTGTTTATAACATCTCTCATTCTTTGAGAACCTGCCTCTGGTGCAAAGGTTAAGCCTGTTTTTCTTACCTTTTGTATTTCTTTAATAAGATCTACAGAGAAGGCATCTACTCTTATAGATGGTAAGGCTACAGCTACATTGTTTGCACTGTGCTCCTCCATAAGCTTATTTAAAAGAACAGTTATGTTTGAATAGTCACAAGTACTTAAAGAAGATAATGATATATCTTTATAACCTGTTGCCTTAAGCAATTCTCTTGCCTGCTCTAATAAAGTTTCTGTTGACTTTTCTCTTACTGGTCTATAAATCATACCTGCTTGGCAGAATCTACAACCATTAGTACATCCTCTAAATACCTCTAAAACTATTCTGTCATGAACAATTTCAGTGTATGGCACTAACATATCAACTGGGAAATCTACCTTGTCAAAGTTATTTATTATTCTCTTTTTAACCTTTGCAGGAACATCATCATACTTTGGTGTGAAAGCTTTAATTGTTCCATCCTCATTGTAAGTTACATCATAAAGAGATGGCACATAAACTCCTTCAATCTTAGCAACAGCTCTTAAAAACTCTTTCTTGCTCTTGCCCTTGTATTGCTTATATAAATCTAGCACATCATTCATCATTTCTTCGCCTTCTCCAAGCTCAAAGAAATCTATAACACCTGATAAAGTTTCAGGATTATATGCACATGGTCCACCTGCCATAATTATAGGTTCATCTTCTCCTCTTTCAGATGCTCTTATAGTTATTCCACTCATGTTAAGCATATTTAATATGTTTGTATAACTCATCTCATATTGAAGAGTAAAACCTATCATGTCAAATTGATTAAGCGGATCTTTAGTTTCCAAAGCATATAATGGAATGTCATTTTCTCTCATAAGTGCTTCCATGTCTGGCCATGGTGCAAATGCTCTTTCGCAATATGTATCCTTTCTTGCATTGATTGTATGATATAGAATTCTAGTTCCTAAATGGGACATTCCTACTTCATAAACATCTGGGAAACAAAAAGCAAATCTAATATCCACTTCCTTTGGATCTTTGTTTACTTGATTGATTTCTCCACCAACATATCTTGCTGGTTTTTCCACTTTACATAATATATCATCTGATATTCTAACCATTGGTTTCCTCCTAATTATTGTTCTGTATTTTAATATTTTTTAGTTATTTCAATAAGGCATCTTCAAAAAATAAATAAGTCCATATGTTAGTCTATTTTCCGTTATACTACGTCAACAGAACCCTTAGATAGCTCTGCTATCTGCGGAACCTGTTTCCTTGTCTAACTAAAAATATCCGTCACATATTTGGACTTGTTATTTATTTTCAGACGCCTAATAATAGTTTAGTAATTATTAAATTAATACTGACTTTTTTAAATAAAAACATTTTTTAAGAAATCCCTAAACTTCTTTAGAGATTTCCTAAAAAATTATAGCCTGTCATAGCACTTTATTTTTTATTAATTCATCCTGAAATAAATAGCAAATCAATTAGACTAGCATTTACCTATTTTTTTAATATACTTAAAGTCATTAATTATCACTATATTCTAACACAAAATTTATCTTAAACCAATGTGTTTTCATCCTTAAGGCAAATATATTCCTGTAAGGTTATGTTTCCATGCTTCTTTAACACTTCTACCACTTCACCCTCGCTAATCTTGCCTATTACATCCATATTATCATTTAGTATATAAAATATATGATACCTATTTTTATTTGTATATCCAAGCAAATTTAGTAAACTTTCCTTACAATAAACAGATACCATTCTATTTATCATATACTTATTCTTTAAGAACTTAGTTTTCTTCTTAACCACATCACCCATTATTATATACATTACCCTTCCTTTTTCTTTATGACTCTCAATAGCTATCATTATAGCCACAAGAATGAAACAAATATTCATCTTATGCAAATATACACTTAAGAAAAAAAATCCAATAAATATAACTGAAAATACATAGCTTGTATACACAGTTATGTTATGAGACTTTTTATATAGCATCTTTACACTTAAAATGCTCTTAAGTAATTTGGAACCATCAAGAGGCATCGCTGGAATCAAATTAAATATCCCTAGAGTCAGATTTATTTCAACGCATTGATAAAAAATGTGCCAAGAACAATATTTATATATAATAAAAAACACTATTGCAGCTATTAAATTCACTATAGGACCTGCGCTAAAAATCATTAACTCCTCTTTATGAGATAATTCATCTATGCTTCGAAGCTGGATGGCTGTTCCTAACGGGTGAATTTTGAATTGATCCACCTGAACTCCCAATGTTCGAGCTACCAAATAGTGACACAACTCATGCACTATAATCCAAAAAAATGATAGAATCACTTCAATCCTAAATCCTAAAATCAAAATTATTAGGATTTGAGGTAACAACCATTTACTCAGCTTAAGCATACTTACCTCCTTGTCCACTCGCTATAACCCCATGACTTCTTTAGGATCTTTTTCTTCCCCTTTGCAATTTATCTTAAAAATCACAGCTGTAACCTTATTCTTTCCAATTTCTCCACTCTTGCCAAGAACTTCTCCTTTGTCTACTTTATCGCCTTCCTTTATATAAACACTTTTTAATCCTCCACAGGTGGTTTCTACTCCATTACCATTATCTATAATAACTGTTTTTCCTTCAGCATCACTGTCCATAATCTTTCTAACAGTACCATTATAAGCACTGAATACATCTGAATCAGCTTTTGCCTTTATTAGTATTCCTTTACCTTGAATCAATCCATCAGAATCACTAATTATGTCTCCCTTTATAGGTAATATAAATTTCTGCTTTATATCCTCTTCGCTAAGTGTGCTATTATTCATCTTATTTTGAAATGTCTCCATAGCAGAATTGAACTCTTTTTGTAAATTTTCAAGATTTGCTCCCTTTATTACATCTTGAGTTATATCCACATCTAATAAATTCTTAGCATATTTATACATCTGTGCAGACTCTGGTGTGCTAATGCTCTTACACCCTAAAACAAAGATTACTAATAAACTCACTATAATCAATTCCTGCATAATTCTTTTCACAAGTATACTGACTATATTTATTTGGCTGCTCTCACTAGATCCTGCAACATTCCTTTGCACTTTTCCACTTATAGCAGGACCAGAATTATATCTATCCATATGATTCATATGATTAGCTTTTCTGCTCAACTGCTGATAGTAACTTTTCGTTTCTTCCTCATAAGTGTTCATATTTTTTCCCCCTTTAAATTGTTTTCTAATTATTTATATTAGAATTTAGGAAGATATATGATTAATGCACATCCAAAATATAAAAAGCTCTAACCAAAATGGTTAGAGCTTTCTAATAAAATAATATGTATTATTTAGTTTATCTAGTTGTAACAAGTGCCTTCATAAATACTTCAGCACTTCCTTGATTTGTTGCTATTGGTACATGATGAACATCACATAATCTCAATAAAGCAGATACATCTGGTTCATGAGGTTGTGATGTAAGTGGATCTCTTAAAAAGATTATAAAATCCATATTCCCCTCAGCAATTTTTGCACCTATTTGTTGGTCACCACCTAAAGGTCCTGATAAAAATCTATGCACATTCAAACTTGTATTTTCCATTATTCTTTTTCCTGTAGTTCCTGTAGCATATAAGGTATGATGGCTTAAAGCCTCCTCATATCTTTTTGCTAACTCAACTATGTCTTCCTTCATGTTATCATGAGCAATTAAACTTATATTCATTCTTCATCCCTCTTTTATCCCACATTATGTTATTAAGGCATCTTCAAAAAATAAATAAATCCATATGCTAGTGTATTTTCCGTTATACTGCGTCAACAGAACCCTTAGATAGCTCGCTATCTAATGAACCTGTTTCCTTGTCTAACTAAAAATATCCGTCGCATATTTGGATTTGTTATTCATTTTCAGATGCCTAAAAATTAATTTTCTTTTTTCTCATACCTATGTTTATTACAAGACCAACAGATAAAGTTGTAGTAAGCAAAGAACTACCACCATAACTCATAAATGGTAGAGTTATTCCTGTTATAGGCATTATAGCAATATTCATACCTATATGTTGCAATATAGCGAACAAGAAATATGAAACCATCCCAACAGCTATGACACTTCCAAAGATATCTTTAGAAGCTTTGGCTACCTTTATCATCTTATATAATAAAATACCATATAAGGCTAATAAAATAATACAGCCAATAGTTCCCCAATGTTCTCCCAAAACAGAAAAAATCATATCTGTATGATTTTCAGGAACAAACACATCTGTATATCCTTTACCTGCATTTGCACCAAATTGTACGCCAGTACCAAAGAAGCCACCAGATCCAATTCCAATCAATGCCCTTGTAACCTGCAGTCCATCTCCTGATGGGTCTCCTTCTGGATTTAAGAAGGAAATCAATCTTCTCTTTTGGTATCCTTTTATTAATCCTGAGTTCCATACAGTCATAATAAATACTGCCAACCCGAAAAGTCCAGCAACTATTATTCTTCCATCAAGACCAACACAAAAGAAAATACCTAAAGCGATAAAAAACGAAACCATACACATTCCCATATCAGGCTGAATAACTATTAACCCCATAGGAATAACAGCATACATAGCTGTAATAACAAAGTTTTTTAAGTTGTTAATTTTACCTTCATAGTCTTGTATCTTTTTTGCTAGCATTAAAATCATAGCAATTTTAGCAAGCTCTGAGGGTTGAAAAGAAAGTGGGCCTAATTTAATCCATCCAGTGGCACCATTTATCTCACTTCCCAATACGAACTTGGTCAATACCAACAAAAGCATGTTAAACCAATAAAATAAAACCACATAATTTTCTAAAATATTATAATCAATAAGCAGTAAGAAATACAAACATACTAATGAAAAAATTAAAAAGAAAAACTGTTTCTCAGCATTACCCATTCCAACTGCCGAATATATATTCACAACACCAATTAATGTAATTAGTATTATGGTAACTATCATTCCAAAATCAATTTCTTTTATCAACTTTGAATCTAACTTGAATTTTCTAAGCACAACTTATCCTCCTATTCATTTTCATATAATTATATATTATCACATTGAAAATGAAAAGAGTAACAAAATAACTATCTTCCTCTAACATTTTTTATTGGAATATTTGCTACTAAAGCTGGTGAATTTCCTTCAATTTCACTTTGTTTTGTAACAGCAATATCCATATCTTCAATTTCAATTTCAATATACTTGTTTAATACCTCTAAAATTTCAATCTTTATCTTATCAAGAACCTCAGGAGCAAGTTCTCCCCTGTCATGAATAAGAATTAATCTTAATCTGTCTTTTGCCACTTCCTTAGGTGTTGATTTTTTTGAGAACAAGCCATTTAATAGATCCACTTAAACACACCCCCTATTTTCTCTTAAACAACTTTTTAAGAGAATTGAAAAATCCTTCTGAACCACTGCTTAAATCTAATAGTGGAACTTCTTCTCCAATTAGTCTTTTAGCTATATTCATAAAAGCTTTACCTGATAAAGAATCTGAATTTAATACTATAGGCTCACCTTTATTTGTTGACACTGTTATATTTTTATCATCTGGCACAACTCCTAAAAGCTTCACTGAAAGTGTTTCAATAATGTCATCAGTACCTAACATATCTCCACTTTGCGCCATATCGTAGTTTAATCTATTAATAATTACTTTATGATCCTCTAATCCTCTCGCATCCATCTTACCAATAACTCTATCTGCATCTCTTACAGATGTTATTTCTGGATTTACAACAACTACAGCTCTGTCTGCACCAATAATAGCGTTTTCAAAACCTTGCTCAATACCTGCTGGACAGTCAATAAGAATTATATCGAATTCTTCTTTAAGTTCATTTATTAACTTTAACATTTCTTGTGGTTTTATATCATTCTTATCCTTTGTTTGAGCTGTTGGCAATAGGAATAGATTTGGAAATCGTTTGTCCTTAATTAGAGCTTGCTTGGTTCTACATCTATTTTCAATTACATCAATTATTGTATATACTATTCTATTTTCAAGTCCCATTAGCACGTCTAAATTTCTAAGTCCAGTATCTCCATCTACCACTACAACTCTTTTACCTAATGAAGCTAAAGCTGTTCCTATATTTGCTGTAGTAGTAGTTTTTCCTACTCCACCTTTTCCTGATGTTATAACAATAGATTCTCCCATTAAAATCTTCCTCCATACATTTAATACATATATTTATTTGGTAAATACGGTTCAACAATTATTGCATTATCCTTTAATTTTGCTACTTCTGGATACCTAGGTTTCTCCCCGTCTGGAGAAATTGTAAGCACATCACATATCTGCAAAACTTCAGGCTGTAATGAAAATGCAGCTATAATAGCCTTTTTGTTTCCATTGCTTCCTGCATGTACATGACCCTTTAATGCTCCTAAGACAATTATATTTCCATGTGCAACTACTTCTGCTCCTGGATTAACGTCTCCAATTATAACTATATTCCCTGTGTACTCTATAAGCTGCCCGCTTCTTACAGTTCTCTTAATAAATTTAGTACGTCCTTCACTTACCCCTGAAAAAACGCGTTCTTCTTTTTCTTGTTTTTCCTTAAAGATACAATCCTTAATCAAAACTTCATCAAATAAAATTTCTTTTAGTTTTCTTTGCATCCTATCATCAACATGATTCAAATCCATAATTATTGTTAAAACAGAACCCTTGTAGAACTTCTTGCCCTTTTTCAATCGTTCTACAAGAGTCTCCACCATTTCATCATAATCTGAAAATTTATTCATATCAACAACTGCATTGACACCTTCTCGATTACCTTTTATAAATATCCTATCGTCTAACATATTGACCTCCGATAATCATTATTGGTCAAGTTCCTGCTATATTAGTCATCTTAAAATAATAAGTACGTCCCTATACAACACATATTGTGACTTGTTATTCATTTTTAGATTTCTTATTTAATACTTAAGAACTATAAATTTTCATGTGGTTATTGATATTTCATCAATATGAGGCATCTTCAAAAAAATAAGTAAGTCCATATATAGCGTAATATTTTGACTTGTTATTTATTTTCAGATGCCTACAAATTCAACACCATATTGATTGTTTATTCAACATAAGTGTATAAAATCCTCTATTTTAATCTAAATTTTATATTTAAAATTAAAATTATCAATTCTTCTATATTATCGTAATCTATTGCTTGCCCTTTACCTAATCCTAGCTTTTATTTAAATTTTCCCAATCCACTATTTTTGTTTAGTATCTGTTGTATCCTTCATATCTTTTAACTGTGGATCAAAAGCATATGGATAGGTAGGAGTGTAATTCATTTTTTTCAAATCATCCTTAAAATAATTTTCATAAATTGCTCTAGCAACTGGTGCAGATTGGTTACCTTGATATCCATCATAAGTTACTACGCATACGGCTATCTTAGGATTATCAACTGGTGCAAAGGATACATAAACCCCATAAGGTCCTCTTCCTACAGCTTTTTGATCATTAGAGTTACTTGTATAAGAAGCTGTACCAGTCTTACCACCTGTAGATATTGGAAATCCAACCCACCATTGTGCAGAAGTACCACCACCAGTTTCTCCTTCACCTTGCTGATTAACCTTCACCATACCTGCTTTTATTGCATCAAGATTAGCCTTGTTTATATTCATTTTGCTTATTATTTCTGGTTTAAACTCATTTATTACATTGCCATTAACATCTGTTATCTTATCAACTAGATGAGCCTTATATCTTGTTCCACCATTCATAACTGTAGCGATATATCCAGCTAGTTGAAGTGGTGTAAATTCATCAGCACCTTGTCCAATTGATGAGTTAATAAGTTCTGCTGGTGCTGTTGCAGCCTTGGCCTTGTCAAATACTGCAAACTGACCTAAAGCAATTGAAATTATATCAACCTGTCTTGAAACTGTAGAACCTGCTTTTTCAACACTTTGCTTGTAAGCTGGTGATAGATTAATTATATCCATTAATGGCTGCTTAAGAGCTTTTACAAAAGCATCATAACCTAAAACATTTTTATCTGTTCCTTCATCATGAATTCTAGCAATAATCATATCTTTTAATTTATTCTTTGCATTTTTTAATTCTTCTTTGTCTGTATCGTTACTTCCTATTTCTAATGGTATGAATTTATAGGAACCATAATGTCCTTGTCTCATGGCATCTACTAATTCTAGCTTTCCATATAAACATACAGTATCCTTAAAATTCTCTAAACTATATACATTACCGAACTTTTCTTGTATCTCTATACCTGTTCCTGGTTTTTCATTGCTTGTAACATCATAGCCTAAGCCCACCTTCCAAGCATACTTAGCTAAAACATCTAAGTTTTTAGTGCCTTCGCCTGCATTCTTCCATAATCTATACGCAGTTTCATAGTAGAAATAGTTACACGAAACCATCAAGGCATCCCTTACATCTATAAGACCATGAGTTCGAAGTCCATTACTTTCAGTATATACTTCACATTCTGGTGCATAGCTCTTATTTTTTCCTGATATTTCAGGATAATCATTAAATTTACCTTTATCTAATATCTTAGTGTCTGGAGTTATTACTCCACTTTCAAGTCCTGCTAAAGAGGTCAAGGCCTTAAAGGTTGATCCTGGTGGCAAGGTTCCCATGGTTGCATAATTATAAAATGGTTTTGGATATATTTCATACTTATCTAGTCTTGTTCCATCCTTTTGTTTTGGGAATAAATCATCCACAGTCTTATTAAGACCATTTCTAAGAATATACGCTTTTGCAAAAGCTTCATAATCAGGAGCAAAATACTCCTTCATCTTCTCATCTGTAAGAAGTCCTGGTACTGAAAAAGTGTTAGGATCATAATCAGGAGCATTAGCTAATGCTAGTATTCTTCCAGTATTAACCTCTTGAACCACAACAGCTGCTCTTGTTGCATTTTTAGCCTGTCCCTGATTAGCAGGATCAACCTGCATTCTTTGCATATTTTCTTTTAATGCCCTTTCAGCCACAGCTTGTAAATCCCTGTTTATAGTTAAATGAACATTATATCCAGGGGTTGATGCCAATTGTGATAGCTCATCTGTTGCTCTACCCTTTGAGTCAACTTTTACAATTTTACCGCCGTTCTTCCCCCTTAGATAGTTTTCAAATGCTGCTTCAATTCCTGTAACTCCAATCTTATCACTGCTTATAGAATAACCTTTTTCTTCATATCTATCTTTTTTAGAAGAATCTATTGAAGAAATATATCCT
Organism: Clostridium sp. TW13; assembly: GCF_024345225.1. Lineage (NCBI taxonomy): Bacteria > Bacillati > Bacillota > Clostridia > Eubacteriales > Clostridiaceae > Inconstantimicrobium > Inconstantimicrobium mannanitabidum. Next base: position 419,319 of record NZ_BROD01000001.1, on the reverse strand, counting down.
AAAACTGAAGACGCTAAATTATGGTAAGGATAATATCTAACTGGTTCCAACGAAACATCTATTCCTGGCATGTCAGACATCTTTTGATAAAAAATAAACGCTGTATTTTTACTTATATTTTCAGCCAAATTTATAGGGCTTGTACTTGTAAAATATTGCATTTGTATAGCATCCTTTACAATAACATATCTTCTTAATTTCTCTATGCTACATTTGCTTTCTATTCTTTTAGCTAAATCTCCTATTATTTTAAAAGCATCTTGCACATTAGCTGCATTTATTTGTTTGTTCAATGCATTTTTTTCATCCTTAGATAAATTTAATATACTATACATCGAATACTTCCAAAGCATGAAATTGAAAGTTTGCTCTGGTGTAATCTTAAGACTTTCTTCCTTTACCTTTTGTTGCTTTTCTTCATTATAATCTTCATCACTAATGTTTTTATAAGTTTTACCCTTTATAAAATCAGCTATACCCCTATCATTTTTGAAGGTAATTTCCATAGCCTTTTTTACTGTATTATCATCCGTATTAAAAAGAAAATAGAACCCCTTATCCTTTGAATACTTTAATTTCAAATCATCTTTTTGCTTTTCATTATTCTCATCTAGTATCTTGAACGTATTATCCATTATCGTAAAGAAACTATCAGTATTCTTTTCATTTTGTGAAAAAGTAACATTATATGCTTCCATGTTGGTAGCTAACGTATTTCCTGTTGAATCATAAATCTTTCCTCTAGGTGCTTTTTCGGTTATAACTTCTCTACTAGCTACATTTGCTCTTGTTTTATAATCTTCATATCTATAGACTTGCAGATAAATCATTCTTGAAATTATAACAATAAAAATCACAACCATAATAAGCAATAGAACGGAGTACCTTTTCGTATACTTTTCATCCTTGTCCATATTATCCATAACTAACACCTTCTAAACTAAATTTGTCTTGCATACATAATTAAAAATTGGCTGAGTAGTATAATAAAAATCTACTCAGCCTCTCAGTAACTTATGGGATTTTATCTTTCTGAGCCTCTAATGGAGGATTTAGAGTAAAATCATAATATTCTTGAGTATCCATGTATACTGGTTTATAATTTGGGTTTTCTTTCTTTAATTTATCTCTAAAGTATGTTTCATAGATTGCTCTGGCTACTGGTGAACCAAGATATCCATGAGCACCATCATATATAACTACTGTCACTGCTACCTGGGGATCATCCTTTGGTGCAAAAGATACATACACACCATAAGCTTCTCTTCCATACTTTTTCTCATCTTCTCTAAATGTAGCTGTACCTGTTTTTCCTCCAGAGGATATTGGAAAAGTCTTAAATACAGAAGATGCTGTTCCCATATCAGCTGTATTTGCCATTTCCATACCATCTTTTATTGCATCTAAAGTTGTTTGCTTCATTTGTATTCTATCTAACACTTCAGGCTTAAATTCATCAATTACTTTTCCTTGATAATCAGTAATTTTATCTACTAAGTGAGCTTTATACCTGGTACCTCCATTTACTATTGTAGAAATATACATAGAAAGTTGTAATGGAGTAAAATTGTTTATACCTTGACCTATAGCAGCATTTATTATTTCTGCTGGTGTCTTTATAGAAGTATTTTTACTGTATAAATAAGCTTCTACAGCATTGGCAACTAAATCAGGAGAATTTTTATGACTGCTTCTTGAATTAAAATCTGAAATATTCTTCTTGTAGACATCAGAATTTTGTTCTAATTCAGAAACAAGACTCTTAATTTTAGTTTTTAATTGTTCTAATCCATCAGTTATACTCTTATCTCCAACAGTTTTTAATTTTTCCTCTATTACAGATTTTATGTCTTTCTTAATATTTTTCACTTTCTCTGAATCAGAACCATTGTAGGCTATATCTAAAGGAGCAAAATAATATGTATTATTGTAGTTTCCTTTACCTAAAAAGTCTACCAAATCGAATTTTGCATATAAGGTATTCTGAGCTCTAAAATCTTCAAAACTATAAGTTTTTCCAAACTTCTCTGGTATCTCAATTCCAGTGCTTGCTACAGCATCACTATTAGGATTAACTCCAAGCCCAGCCTTCCAAGCATATTCTGCTATGGTATTCAATGCTTTCGTATTAGCACCATTCTTCATATACATCCTATAAGCACTTTCATAGTAAAAGTAGTTACAAGATACAGCTAAGGCTTTTCTTATATTTACCACTCCATGATAAGCATTATCCTTAGGTGCAAAAGAACTTCCGAAAGTCTCTGGGTGAGTATTAAACTCAGTTCTATCTACCATAGTCTCATTTAGTCCAACAACTCCCTGCTCAAGTGCAGCTACTGAAGTCATAGGTTTAAAAGTAGATCCTGGTGGAATCAACCCTTGAGTAGCATAATTATAAAAAGGCTTAGGCACTACATCATATTTATCCTCTCTAACTCCACTGCTATTCTTAGGGAAAAGTTCATCTAAACTTATACCTAATCCACGATTATTTATATACTGATTTCCAAACTCATCAAGGTTTGGTGAAAAATATTTATTTGATAATTCTGTAGTTATCCCCTTTGGATTTGAGAAAAGATTAGCATCATAACCAGGATAACTAACCATGGCAAGAATTCTTCCAGTTTTAACTTCTGTAGCAACTACTGCTGCTCTTGTAGCATTTCTAGTATCTATACCAGACTCACTATAACCCTTTTGTAAATATTCCAATTGATGCCTAAGCATTGTTTCTGCTGAATATTGAAGATTCTTATCTATAGTAAGATGTACATTGTTACCTGGTCCCGGTTCCAAAGTAAATAATTCTTCAGCTTTTCTTCCTTGAGAATTCACCTTTACTATAGATCCACCAGTGCTGCCTCTTAATACACTTTCAAAAGCCCCTTCTATTCCTGACACACCAATTAAGTCAGAGGATATATCATATCCCTTTTCCTCATATCTGCTACTTTTAGTTGAATCTATTGAGGAAAGATATCCAAGAACACCTGAAGCCAACTCATTATTTGGATAAACTCTCATTGGCTCTATTTTCACATTTATCCCTGGCAGACTACTTATCTTTTGATTAAATATAAATGCAGTATCTCTTTTTACATTAGATGCTATGGTTACTGACTTAAAACCTGAAAAACTTTGCATCTTAATAGCATCTAAAACTATCATAACCTTTCGCAAATCATTTACTGAATTCTTTGATAATAATTCATTAGCAATTTCACTCTCAGGCTTTGATGCATATTCCTTTAGTTTATCTGAATCTGTTACATACATCTTATAGAATTCATAATCCTTAAGTAACTTATAAAAACAATCTTTTGCTGATATGGATAGCAGCTTTTCATTTATTGCTGCTTCTTGAACTTCATTAAGTTCTATATCAGTTTTTCCATAAAGTTGTTTCTTCACAGTTTCATAAAACCCTCTGTCTTTTTTAAATCTAATTTCTTTTGCAGAGCTTACAGACTTATCTGATGTATAAAAATCAAAGTAAAATTCTCCTTTTTCATTGATTTTTATCCCAAACTTATCATCTTGTTTTTCACCATTTTCATCTAAAAGTTTCATAACATTATTTAATGTTTTAAAAATAGTTTTTTTTGCCTCTGTAGTTTCATCAAAACTTATATTATAGGTTTGTTTATTTGTTGCTAACAAAGAGCCTGAAGAATCATAAATTTTGCCCCTAGGAGCCTTTTCAGATATAAATCTTCTAGATTGAATATTAGCCCTGTCTTTATACTCATCATACTTATAAACTTGAATATATAATAACCTCATTATGATAATTCCAATAATCATTATCATAAATAAAACTAATAATTTATATCTTGTATCAATCTTATTTTTCTTCTTTTTCATCTAACCACCTATTTTTTCCTAAAATCCCATTGCTCCTTCATAATATTATTATTAGATAATTTGTAGATTTTATTATAGATTAAGAATGTAAAAATAAGGTTATATATAGCCATAATAATCACCATCTTATCAAAATCAAATCTAACTTTAAGGAAATAAAATATCACAAATATTGCTACATACTTTACTATAGTAGCAGCGAATGAAATTAATATTGGTATTAATCTTTTGTTTTTAAATATTCCTTCTCCTATTACTGCTGCAATATAGCATAACAGTAAATTTGTTAATGAGTTAATTCCAAAGGCATTCATAAAATAGACATCTTGTAATAATCCACTTACAACACCTAAATAAACTGCATCCCATTTCCCATTTACAATAGAAAATGTTATAACAAAACAAAATAACAAACTAGGATAATAACCGCTTATAGCAATAAACGGCATTATAGAATTATCTATTATTAACAGTACTACACAAATTAGCGCGAGTATAAGCTTCTTCATTTTCATACCCTCCCTACTAATATTTCACACCATCGTCAGTTATATTCCTCTTTTCTTTAGGAATAAGCACAAATAAACTTTGAAGTTTATTAAAATCTACGTATGGTTTGATTGTAGCTGTCTTCATAACTTTTACTTTGTCTTCTTCTACTGAAGTAACTTGACCTATTCTAATATCAGATGGATAAGCTTTTCCTAAGCCTGATGTTGTGATTACATCTCCAGCCTTAATTGTAGAATTTATAGGTAGCTGCTCTATTTTTGCTAAATTATTATTTTTACTATCTACAAATCCTTGCACAATACCACTTTCATTTGTAGTAACATCTTTACCTACAACCGCTATATTTTCATTGATTAGAGTTTCTATTTTGGACCAATTATTATGAACCTCAGTTATCTTTCCTACTAAACCTAATTCAGAAATCACAACCATGTCCTTTGTTAGCCCTTGGTCAGTCCCCTTATCTATAAAATATCCATTAGTAAAGCTTCCTCCACTTACACCAATTATGCTGGTTCCAACATAATTATAAGCTTTATTTTGATCAGCAAAATTCAGAACTTTTCTAAAATCATCATTTTGCTTTTTTAAAGAATCATATTCTATTAATTGATTCTCTAATTCTACATTTCTTTTCTTTAAATCATCATTTTCTTTTCTAATATTAGAAAAATTAAATAAATATTGAACTTCATTTTTTATTTTATCGTTGATTGAAAAAAATAACTTTTGAACAGGGTTTAACGCAGTACCTGTAGCGCTTGAAAAAACACTTAACTTATCACTCTTCACACTATAAACAATTACGCCTAAAAATGTAACTGACAGTACTATAATAGTTACTGCCAGTTTATTTTTGAAAAACTTCATGTTATCTAGCCTCTTTGTTGCTTGCTTATTATGTCGAACTTATCTAAAGCTTTTCCAGCTCCTAAAGCTACACAGTCAAGAGGTGATTCTGCAATGTGTACAGGCATATGTGTTTCATGATTAATTAATGTATCTAAACCTCTAAGTAATGCTCCACCACCAGCAAGCATAATTCCTTTGTCCATTATATCTGCTGCTAGTTCTGGAGGTGTTTTTTCAAGTGTTGTCTTAATTGCTTCAATTATAGAAGCTACAGGTTCTCTCAACGCATTTCTGATTTGTGTTTCTGTAACATCTATTGTTTTTGGTAGTCCTGTTATAAGGTCTCTTCCCTTTATAGACATAATTAAATCTTCTTCATCTTCTGTAGCAAATGCTGATCCAATTTGCATCTTTATTTGTTCTGATGTTCTTTCACCTATCATTAGGTTATATTCTTTCTTAATATAACTGATAATTGATTGATCTAGTTCATCACCAGCAACTCTTAATGACTTGCTTGTTACTATACCACCTAAAGATATAACAGCAACTTCTGTCGTACCTCCACCAATATCAACTATCATGCTTCCTGTTGGCTCATCTACTGGAAGTCCTGCTCCAATAGCAGCTGCCATTGGCTCTTCCATTAAAACAACTTCTTTAGCACCTGCTTGCTTAGTTGCTTCATCAATAGCTCTTCTTTCAACCTCTGTAACCCCTGATGGGAAGCATACTATAATTCTTGGACTTGCAAAAGCACTCTTACTTGTTATCTTTTCTATAAATTGCTTTAACATAGTTTGAGTTACATCGAAGTCTGCGATAACTCCATCTTTCATAGGTCTTATAGCTACTATGTTTCCTGGTGTTCTACCAATCATTTGCTTAGCTTCTGCTCCTACTGCTAATGGTTTCTTTGTCATATTATTAATAGCAACAACTGAAGGTTCTCTTAAAACAATACCTTTACCTTTTACATATACTAGTGTGTTAGCTGTTCCTAAGTCTATACCCATATCTTTGGTTCCAAATAAGCCCATTTTAATTTTCTCCCTTCGACTATATAATTCCTTTTTCTTTTAAACTAACATAATTGTTATTTCCAACTATCAAATGATCTAATAGCTCTATCCCAATTATGTTACCACATTCTTTGATTCTTAATGTTATATTTACATCTTCTTTACTAGGAGTAGAATCTCCTGATGGATGATTGTGACATATAATTATTGAAGCTGCTGAATTTTTAATGGCTAAATTAAAAATCTCGCGAGGATGAACAATAGAACTATCTAAGCTTCCCTTAAAAACATCTCTTTCTCCTATAATTATATTCTTTTTATTTAACAGCAATACTTTTAATATTTCCTGTTTTAAATGCATCATTTTATTCATAACTAAAGAAGCTGCATCACTTGGCGATGATATCTTTGTTTGTTTTTCACTCTGTAAATTTACTCTTTTGACTAATTCGCATATCGCCAAAATTTGTGCTGCCTTGGCTTCCTTGATACCATTAATATCCATAAGCTCTTTTTTTGAAGCATTTAATAAGTTATCTAAGGTTTTAAAATATGATACTATCCTTTTGCTTAAAAATAAGACATTTTCTTTGGATGTTCCACACCTTAAAATTATTGCTAATAGTTCATCATCTGTTAAAACCTCTGCTCCATATTTATAAAGTCTTTCTCTTGGTCTTTCATTTTGGGGAATATCCTTTATTGTAAATTTCTCCATTAACATACTCCTTTTTATTAAGACCCATCCCTCCTAAGAAATTCTTTTAATGATTTCTTTAAGCTTATTAAGTGGTAGTCCTACCACATTATAATAGCATCCGTTTATTTTTTCAACAAACACTCCGCCATAACCTTGAATACCATAAGCCCCTGATTTATCCATAGGTTCTCCAGTTTTTATGTATTCATTTATCTCTGCATCATTTAAATCTGAAAATTTTACTTGTGTTTCCACTGATTCACTTATAATCTTATTATTATAAGTATTGACTACTGTTATACCTGAATATACATAGTGAAGATTTCCACTAAGCTTTTTCAGCATTTCGTATGCATCTTTTTCATCCTTTGGTTTTAATAAGACATCATTATTATAGACCACTATAGTATCTGCCGCAATTATAATAGATGGCTCATTTATGTTTTTGCATACAGCCATTGCCTTACCTTTAGATAATTCTTTTACATATTCTTCTGGAATACCCTTATATACAACACTTGATTCATCAAAATCTGAAACAATTATTGTGAATTCCTTATAAAGTCTCTCTAAAAGTTCTTGCCTTCTTATAGAAGCTGAAGCTAATACTACGTTCAAATAATCACATCCTACGTCTTTTTGTATTATATCTTATATAGTTTATCATTTAATTTAATTGTAAACAAGTGTATATAATAGTTGTTAAAAGAAATTTTATAAGTGCCAAGATAAAAAAAGTTAAATTTATCTTGACACTCAATAAAAAAATCTATAATTATGAAATTTTATAAGAATTTATAACCTTAAATATTTCGCTATAAATCGCTTCTGAATTATCTTTGGTTATTTCATCTGGCAAAGCCTTTATATTATCTTTTAATTCCTTTAAAGTATTTATATTATCTCCCTTATCTATGTTTTCTAATCCTGCTACCCATTTTTTAAATTCATTTGTTTTTATTGATTTAACATCTTGCTTATTTATAGTATTTAATAATTTTAAATATCCGTTAACAATTTCTCCAATTTGATTGTCAACATTTTTATTTTTAGGGATTGAAAACATGACTTTCATAAAATTAATTTGCTTTTCATTTAGAGACTTAGCTATGTCATCAGAACTTTTATCTTCTCCAATGTATGCAACAACTCTAAATTTCTCATTATCCTTAAGCACTACAGCTTTTAAATTGCTATCTGAAAGCTTCTTTTTTGTATCATCTGCATTTTCCTTTTTGGCAAAGTAACCACATTGAATCATGCTAACATTATTCGTATCATTGGTACTCTTCTCATTATTTTTATCTTTATTATTAATAGGTTGAATAATATTCTTATTATCTTTAGGTGTTTCTCCATTATAAATAATTTTAGCCAGAACCGTTCCCCCAACTATAGCCACAACTATAATCAATGTTATAGCTATAATATTACTCCAATCTTTTTTCTTTTTTATGTTATATCTTGTGTACCTCATTGTCTCACCTCCCAATCTCTATACACTATATTTATTAAAAATTGAATATATATATTACTTATTTTTTTAATTATTTTAAATTCAAAAGGGATTTATGAAATATTTTTTCATAAATCCCTTTACTACATTATTATATATTCTATTATTACTATTTCTTGAAGAATGGTTTAGATTTACTAAAACTCAAGCCATTTTATTGTATATACTAAATATATTATTATGCTTTGATGTTCTTTAAAATCTCTAACAAAAGCTTCCATACATTTTGTACTGAACTTATACTCATATGCTCATTTGGAGTATGAACATCATAAAGGTTAGGACCAAAAGAAATCATATCCACATCATGTAACTTTTCTTTAAATAGACCACACTCTAAACCTGCATGTAAAGCTACTATTTCAGCATCCTTTCCAGTCAATTCTTTATGAACCTTTTCACATAAGATTCTAAGCTTTGAATCTTTGTCATATTGCCATTCTGGATAATCTCCTGAAGTTGATATCTCAGCACCAACTAATTCTGCTAACTTAGTTATTCTATCTACTATAGCAAATTTTAAGCTTCCAACAGAACTTCTTGTAGCACTATCAAACTCAATATCATTTTCCTTTGTCTTTACTATACCTATATTAGTTGAACTTTGAACCAAGTCCTTTATATCCATGCTCATAGTATCCACACCATCAGGTATTAAGGTTAATAATGCTATTGCCTTCTTTGTAGTGTCCTTATCCATAACCTTTGTTGAATTTTCTTCTAAATCAACAACTTCTACAATTAGATTATCATCTATACCCTTTAGTTCGTTTTTAAACTCAGTTTCCGCTTTGCTTACTATCTCTTTAACTTGGTTTATAGCCGCTTCCTCTACAGCAATTATTGCTTCTGCTTCTCTTGGGATTGCATTATTTTTTGAGCCTCCATTTAAAGAAACAAGATTAAAATCCACAGCGTTATCTATTTCATTTAAAATTCTACCTATCAGTTTATTTGAGTTGCCTCTTTGCTTTATGATTTCCATTCCAGAGTGGCCACCTTGTAATCCCTTAAGGTCTATCTTCACAAGCTTTCTAGCTGCATCTGTAAAGTTTATTCCTAAATTGACTTTAGTTCTTAACCCTCCTGCACAAGAAACAAGGAATTTTCCTTCTTCTTCTGAATCTAAATTCAATAGATATTTTCCTTTTATAACAGTTGGATCTAAATTCATAGCTCCGCCCATGCCTGTTTCTTCATCAGTTGTAACTAATACTTGTAGCATAGGATGTTCGATTGAATCATCATCTAAAATAGCTAAAGCATAAGCAACAGCAATTCCATTGTCTGCTCCTAAAGTTGTATCAGTAGCGTAAACATAATCTCCATCAATTCTAAGCTTTAGTGGGTCTTTTTCAAAATCATGTTGTGTATCCTTATTTTTTTCACAAACCATATCCATATGTCCTTGAAGTATTACTCCTGGTACATTCTCATATCCCTTTGAAGCTGGCTTTGTGATAATAACATTTAAGGCTGAATCTTGAACTACTTCTAGATTTCTATCCTTTGCAAACTTAACTAAATAATCACTGATTTCTTTTTCGTTTCCTGATCCTCTAGGTATCATGGACATCTCTTCAAAATATTTAAAAACTTTTTGTGGTTCTAATTTTTCTAAAACTCTCATGCTATTCTTCCTTTCTTTTCTCTCTTTTATTTTTCCATAAAACTTAGTCTTATGTTAATTTTAATTTATATATATAAATGTTTACCTATAATTATATATAAACATATAAATATAAACATATATAAATATTTATAGTGTTTATGCGGTTTCAAATGGTATCTAGTTATTTTTATACTTCTATAATCATAAAATACTAGGTTATAGCAACCATTGTAATTTTTATTCTATATCATATGAATCATTATACCATATTGACCACTTTATACAATTTGTTTGGCTATTATTTGAATTCAAAATTTATATAAAGAATTCTCTTACATATTAAAGCTTTTCTTAGGCTTTAATATTTTCACTCTAGATTAATACAACTGTATTATATTTAACGCATATTAATTTTACAATGTGCCACTGATTATTTGAGCACATTTTCATACAATGGTATAATATTCTTGAAAAGTATGATGCTCTCAAAGGCTTCTGCTTTATAAAATTTTATTAATCAAATGGAGGGTATTTATGAAAAGATTATTAACACTTGTATTAGCTTTAACTTTTGTATCAAGCTCAGCTTTAAATATAACTGCTAAAGCTAATACCACTAATGTACCTAAGCAATCTAACGTATCTAGTACTGCTGTAGATTTAAAATACAATAGTATAGATGAAATCAAACAAAAGATTAATACTATATTTCAAAGCAACAAAGCACAAATCATAAAAATGGTAAAAGAAATAAAAGACTTACAATGCAAAGATGAAGCTTATATGTTACGATACGGAAGCTGCGGAGTATCAAGTATTGTTTTTCAAAAAATTTTAATTGATAACGGAATTTATGTTGAAACAAGAATGGACTCTCAAATGTATTCTGGTCATGAATATAATCTTCTAAGAGCAAAAATGTCAGATGGCAGTATAAAACATATTGTTATAGACTTAACTTACAGACAATTCTTAAGAAATTATTTTAGACCACTATGCGGTACAAATCCTTCTGAAGAAGATATAGATAATAAAATTCTTCAAAGTAACCTACCTGAAATTCTTGTATACGAATTTGAAGATAAAGGTCAGATTGAAAAACAACTATCCCCTGTATTGCCTGGCGCAATAACTTCTTCTACCTTTACAGCCTTAAAAAATGCCTATGAATCTCAACAATATCCTGAATTGGCACTTCAAACAATTCACACTAGATATCTAACTCAGGATATGATAAACACACTTCAAAAAGGGGTGGACATACCAAATCCAATTTTAGCTCCTATATATTTAAGAGGCTCTTTCAATAACTGGGAAGCTAATAATCAATTCACCTACAATGGAAATGGAGTATTTGAAACTAAGGTATACCTAGATAGCTCAAAAAATAATGGAGAGTATGAATTCAAGGTAGCTGATCAAAACTGGTCAAAATATAACTTTGGATTGTATAGTTCAAATCCTATATCCCCTATATCTAATATCTCTTACAATCATTCAACTGTACAAACATTTATGAGTAACGGAAATAATCCTCCAAATATACATCTAAAGGTTTATAATTCTGGCACATATATCTTTAGAGTTGATATAGGAAGTGGTGTTAACTCTCCTCTTATAAGGGTAATACCTGACTAATTAGAAAAAATATCAAACAAGGCAGCATACGTTGATTTATTATCATTTACTTAATATTGCTGTTCTAAAAATAATCAAACAAATTACTTTATATTTTTGGACAAGCAAATGTCATTGTATGAGGAATAGCACCTCTATACAATGACATCCTTCTATGAAATGTAATCGAGCTATGTTATTTTCTAACTTCAAGCCTTAGAATTGCATCATTTCTATAACATATCCTTACCATACTCCCATTTTTCATGCCTTCAATATTAAAAACCGAGTGATTTAATCCTCCATTAATAGATGAATTGGAATACTCGAATGTTTTCGAGTCAACTTGGAATGATTCAATGCCTTTATAGCTAGATGCTGCTGGAGAAAAACTTTCTACTTTTCCTTCTATAACGTTATAGTTCCCATTTTTCAATGAATGTATATTATTTAAATAAGAATATAAACTTGCTATAGCAAATATCCCAACAAGAACTCCAGGAGGTATAACCCCTCTTATTATATTCCGATTTTCTATATCTTTGTGCTTACGAATAAGAAACACTACAATAGATATAGTTATAACTAAAGTTATATATACAATTATGGGCATATTGAAATAATTAACAGAATATATAACATTATAATTCATTTAAATCACTCTTCTTCTCTAAAAATTTAAAATCTACCTTTTTTGCTTTGAATCATTTTTACTATCTGACTTTCTTAGTCTCAATTTTTCACTTAACTAGTTTCCCATCTTTATACACAGTTCTCATTCTATGTGTTTCTAAATCAGCTAATCTAGTTGGAATTGGTACTCTACTTTCATTGTTAACTAAGTTTAGTACTATTTCTATAGAAGTTTCTAAATCAACATTATTTCCGCATGATACAAATATAGGCTTTACATCCTTTCTTGTTCTAAGAGTTCTACCATATACTTCTCCGTTTATTATAATATCCGTATATGAGCCTTCTTCATTTTCTGGAGTATTAAAATCCACTCCATTAATCTTTAAATAACTTTTTGCAACTCCTATAGTAGGCTTGTTTAAGAAAAATGATGCATGTGTAGCTATTCCCATATGATTAAAATGTAGATATCCGTTCCCATCAAAAATAAATATATCCGGTTCCACTACTAATTTTTTTGAAGCTTCAATAACTAAAGGCAATTCTCTGAATGCTAAAAATCCAGGTATATATGGCACTTTTATCTCCCCTACACTATTAACTTTTTCAACTACCTCTTTGGTATTATAATCAATAACAACTATACAACAGGTTCCATACTGCTTATTTCCTTCTTCCCAATAAGCTAAATCAACTCCTGCAACTAAATTAATATTATCCTTATTAAAAGAATTCTTTAGCACAATTTGTTCTTGCAGTGTATTCTGTACTTCTATAAACTCAGGTTCTGTATAAATATCAAAACTGTGAACTTCTTTTATCTCCATATTATCCTCTTTCTATTCCTTTCTAACTTTATATTTACTAATTGTTATTTTAAAATTTTTTCTATTTATTCTATAATAATTATATAACATTACTTTTTAATGTGTACTTCACCCTAAGCTACATAATTCTCTTTTAAAATCTTCATACATTGAAAATACTTCCTTTAATATTTCTTTTAACTCTTCATAATTATGAAAAACTAGATCTCTCAACAGGTTTTCTTCTCCATCTAGTTCTCGTTTAATACTAGACCATGTATCTCCATCATAATATTTATCTTGACTAAACAAATACCAACCTAATTCTATAAAACCATATTTTAAACATGCATGAACCTGAATTCTATAATTCAACACACTCTCAGTAACTTTAAAAAAATTTTCATTTTTATCATATTTAGCTTTATATCCAATATCGCTGAATGCCATTATGATTTCATTGTTATCATAGTCTTCAAATGTATTATCTCTATCAAAAGAATGCTCTTGAGTAAGCTTTTCAGCTCTTTTGGAGAAGTCTATTTTTAACAAGACATTCTTAAATTCTGATTTTAACACTTTTCTATCCCCTCATTTTTGTAATTTGGCAACAAAATCCTCAAATACTATTCGTGTAGCATTATCACATTTTTTAAGTATTTTTTCTATTCTTTCTAACATTGCTTTATCACTTGCTATTATTAATTTATTATCCAAATTTATAATTACTCTAAGAGTATCAATACATGTTTTAAACAACTCATCATTATCAATGCTAGCAAGTAGAATCAAACTTCTTATTAAAAATTCATTATTGATTTCAGGGGCACAATATGCAAACTGAATTTGCCACTCTATAGACTTCGAGGAGATGTCATCTAATAGCTTTTCCCAATCACTTTCACTAAATTTCTTTAAAATATCTGTAGCAATTATATTACCTTCATCATACCAATAGTCTCCTAACGATGAATTAAATAGATATTGGTTTAACTTTTCATACATATTAGCTACTCCTCTGAAAATTCCTTAATCTCATCATATATTTTTATTTAATATCATTTGAATTTTCATTTTTATATCTGCCCCCTATTGTTAAAACGTTAATTCTGAATCTAAAGGCTTTATATATCCATCCATCATAAGAAAGGCATCTTTTTGTTCATTATAAAATCATTTGTCCCACTAAATTCTTTTATAGCTTTATATACTCTCCAATCTATTTTGCACAAAACTCTTCATTAATTGAATTACATTTTTCTTATTACTTTCATCTATTTCATAAAACTTATCTAGCAATATAGCTAAATTCTCCAAATATTCCTTCTCAGGAACAATTTCTGAATATGGTTCAGGATATGCATCAAAAACTATACAGATTCCTATTCTTGCAACTAAGTTATTTGGATCATATTCTAATGCTTTTTTATAATATCCATACCCTCCATCCTCTCTAGAAAATGGATCAAAAAAGATTATCAAATCTCCCATACCACAATACGCTTTTGATTTCACAATATTTGAAGTTTCATTATCGCTTATTATCTTGGTAAATTGTTCAATTATCACTACATTATCTTCAACTCCAAACTTATCATATATATCGTATACTTTACTATCATCTATCATCTTATATTTACTCTCCATTTTCTATTATTAAATTTTCAGTCTTTTAATAGTAAATGACCTGCTTTCCATTAGTTTCTATAGTGTATTGAGTAATAGCCTTTCCTTTACCAATATTGAACTTATACTTTTATTTATTACCTCATTTTTTTCTCCTAATTATAACTTTGAAAATTTACGAAGTTCATATTTAACTTTACATTTTAGGTCTTCAAAGTCTTCGCAACTATTATTGGAATTTAGCATAATTTCTTCATTATTCACTTCTACTGCTAAAAAATCATAAACATTATTACTATATATAGAGATAGAACCCATAAAATTATTACTTGATATAACTATTTCAACTTTATCAACTTTGTGGCCTAACTGCTCTGTAATATCAATCAATTCAATTATATCTCCAAATTCTTTTAAAACTTCCTTTATAAAATTAATTATCTCAATAAGCATAATCTAAACTCCTTTTTCTATTTCTCAATATGCATTTATTTTATATTAGTTTCAACGAGTTTTAAAATTATTACTTTTACATATATTTCAATTGTATCTAGATTTCTTAATCATGTAAACAATTACCTATATTTTTTATAAAAACTCTATACATTCAAGGTGCTAATTCAAGCTTACTGTTCATACCTACTAATAACTGTTTTTTACTTAATTAATCGTTAGCCATCTGAAAATAACCAGTCAAATAGACTATCATATAAGCCTATTTGCTTTTATATGCCTTAACATTTTATTCTCTCCCTCCACTTCCAAAACCTTTTCACTTAGTGTACACTATAAATATTACTAGGAATAAAATTTATTCTTTTTAAAATACTTATTTTATGGGGTGATATTATGCAAAAAACAAAAATGATTTTTACAATTGGTCCTGCTAGTGATAATGAAGAAACACTTAGAGAACTTATGAACATTGGTATGAGCGCTGCTAGACTTAATTGCTCTCATGGTACTCAAGAAACACACAAACAAAAAATAGACTTAATAAAGAAATTAAGAACAGAATTAGACAAACCAGTTGCCATTGTATTAGATATTAAAGGTCCCAAAATAAGAACACATAATTTTTCAGGAGATGAAGCCACTTTAAATGAAGGTGATGAATTTATATTCAGCTGTGGTGAAGAAATCCTAGGAGATAACAAGCATTGCTCTATTTCCTATACTAAACTATGTAAAGATATAAAACCTAATGATACTATCCTAGTTGATGACGGATTATTGGAATTTAAGGTTACATATGTCGAAGGAACCGAAATTCATACCACAGTTGTGATAGGCGGTACTATTAAAAATCATAAGGGAGTTAACATTCCAAACTTAAAGATTGATTTACCTGCTATAACTGAAAAAGATAAAGAAGACTTAGCCTTTGGTTGCAAGATGGATGTAGATTTTGTAGCAGCTTCTTTCATAAGAAAGGCTGAAGACATTACAGAAATAAGAGAATTCTTGAAACAAAATGGTGGAGAGAATATAAGAATAATAGCTAAAATCGAAAGTCAAGAAGGCGTTGATAACGTTGATTCAATTCTTGAAGCTACAGATGCTATCATGGTAGCAAGAGGAGATATGGGAATCGAAATTCCTATTGAGAAAGTTCCTATAATCCAAAAGAAGATAATAAAGAAGTGTAATGCTGCAGGTAAGGTAGTAATTACAGCTACTCAAATGCTTGATTCTATGATAAGAAATTCTAGACCTACAAGAGCTGAAGCTTGTGATATCTGCAATGCTATCTTTGATGGTACTGATGCAGTAATGCTTTCTGGTGAAAGTGCTTCTGGTAACTACCCACTTGAATCAGCAAGAACAATGAGCAAGATTTCTTTGGAAACTGAAGCTAATTTAGATTATGAATATATGATAAACAAACTTCGTGAACCAAGCTTATCTCACTATGCAGATGCTATAAGTTATTCAGCTGCTAAAACTACAATTAAGCTTCCTACTAAAGCTATAGTAGCTGCTACTCAAAGTGGTGCTACAGCTAGAGTATTATCTAAGTACAGAACTAAATGCCCAATAGTTGCTATAACTGCTTCCGAAAAGGTTCAAAGACAATTATCTTTAAACTTTGGTGTTATACCTCAACTTTGTGCTGAGTTCCACACTACTGATGAAATCATCAATGAAGCTAAAAATGTAGTTAAGAAATTGGATATAGCTAAAACTGACGATACAATAATAGTTGCTGCCGGAATGCCAACTTCTCACACTGGTGGAACTAATATGTTCAAAATCGAAAAAGTATAATATGCATTAAAATAGGCTGTCTTAAAGGATAAACATTTTCTTTCTCCTCTAGACAGCCTTTTCTTTATAGTAAAAACAGTTGCTAAAATTATTTAAGGGAATGTAGATAGATTGGCTTTTTACAAATTTGTCTACATTCCCTTTTATTACTTAAGGTTATTAATTTTAATTGTTAAGAATTTAAGCTTGCAACTTTCTCTTGCAAATACTTGCTTTTTGGAAAAACTTCTACCAGCCTTTTATAAACCTTATTAGCTTTATCCAATTCTCCTAGTTCTTCTAATGCTTCTCCTAATTTTATTTGAATATCAGCATCAGCTTCTAAATCTTTATTATTGATTGACAAGATTATTTCTGCAAACTCCTTTTTATCACCAAGCATGAAGAAGTTTAGAGCTTTTAGAAGTCTAACTTGTTCTTCATCTTTTCTTTCATCAAGTGAATTGCAGCATTCTAAGCTTTGTTCAAATTTCTTAGAATAATATAGATCTATAGCTTCATCAATTAATATATTTTCGCTATCTTTATTATTCTTTATAGCTTTTACCACATACCAAATATAAATTGGACTTATTATTAAAAGAAACGGATTCATTATACAAAACATAAGATACATCAAACCTATTGAAATAAGTATCCTTAAAGGCTTATTTTTCTTTTTAAGATATTTGGGTTTACTAATTTCTTCTATCATCTATATATTCCAATTACTTAGGCATCTTCAAAAAATAAATATCCGTCGCACATTGTGACTTGTTATTTATTTTCAAATGCCTTATTCAAATTTTACTCCTGATAATTTATCTTTTAATAAGTCTCCTAAAGTTGATTCTTCTTCATTATCAGTGTATTGTAAGTATTCTTTTGATTTTTCTACAGCATCTTTTATGCTTAAGCTCATTTTATGGTTTGCTGCATCTATGCTAAGAACTTTTACCTTAACTGTTTGACCAATTTCAAGTACTTCTGATGGCTTAGCTATATTTTCGTCGCTTATTTCGCTTAAATGAACAAGACCTTCAACTCCATCTGCTACTTCTACAAAAGCTCCAAAAGTAGTGAATTTAAGTACTTTACCTTCAACTACATCTCCTGTCTTCATTTTAGATTCTACTAGAGTCCATGGATTTGTTGCAACATCCTTTAAAGCTAAGGATAATCTATTCTTTTCTCTATCAACAGATTGAATAAATACATTTACAGTATCACCAACTGAAACTACTTCTTCTGGATTGTTTACTCTCTTCCAAGATAAATCTGATACGTGAACAAGTCCTTCTACTCCTCCGATATCAACGAAAGCACCAAACTTAGCAAGTCTTGTTACCTTTCCTTCTCTCTTTTCTCCTACTGTTAATCCAGACCATAGTTCATTTTTCTTTGCTTCTATTTCAGCTTCTTCTATAACTCTTCTTGAAGCTACTATATTCTTTTTAACCTTATCACATTCTGTTAGCTTAACTTCAAGTTCTTGACCTACTAAAGTGTTTAATTCAATTCTTCTAGCAGCTGCTTGAGATCCTGGAATAAATACTCTTAGTCCTTTGTAACTTGCAATAAGTCCACCCTTAGTTTCAGATTTAACTTTAACTACTACTGTTTTTCCTTCTTTTTTAGCATCATCTACTGAATCCCATATTGAAGCTTCATCTGCTTGTTTCTTAGATAAAACTACATTTCCTTCTCCATCATCAGTACTTATAATTTTAACTGATATTTCGTCTCCTTCTTTAACTACATCAAAAGGATTAACATCGCTTTCAAATGAAAGTTCATCCTTATTTATGATTCCATCTGAAAAATAATTTATATTCACTATAACTTCATCATTAGTAACTTTTAAAACGCTACCTTTGATTATCTCTCCTGTGTGGATTTTTTTGAAGTCATAATTCTTTAATACATCTTCCATTGCTAATTCTTGTTCTAATTCTTGATTTTCTTCCATATATATCACTCCTAATCATATGCTAAATGCTTTACATAAAATTATTTTACCCCAGCGGCTCTATCTTAACAAGTTATTTAAAACTAATTATTAATATTTTCTTAAAGTTTTCAAGTTATGATACTACCCAAAACATGGTATAATTGTATTAGCAAAATAAAAATATTCGTAAAATTTCTTTAAGAGTTATTAAATAACCCTTAAAGAGTTAAAAATTAAAGTAAAATGAAGATATCAAGAGTTTATTCTTATTGTATGCATCTAACTTCTTATAAACAGTAAAATTTATAACGATATAGGTTATTTTTATACTTGTAAAGAGGTAATTTATACTATATAATAAATTCATGGATTTAGTTCTAGGGGGTGTGCAAAATTAAGTTTAACAAAAAGCGCTTTGTATTTACGCTTATACTGACCTTAATGTTTTTAACTTCTTGTTTTTCTATAGATATTCCAAATATCTTTGGAAATACAGGTAACCCCTCTGTAGCATATGCTAAGGGGAGTTCAAGATCATCATCAAGTGGATTTAAATCTAGTTCTTTTGGAAGTTCAAGTTCAAAGTCTTCCTCAAGCGGATTTAAATCAGGTAGTTTCTCTGGTAGTTCAAGTAAGTCTAGTGGCTCATCCTCTAGTGGCTTTAAATCAGGAGGCTTTTCAAATTCTAAAAACAATAATAGTAGTAGTTTCTGGGGATCAGGCAGCAATAGTTCAAACTACAACAACAATGGAAGCTATTCTACAAAACACTCATTTATACCGATACCAATTCCAATCCCATTTGGTAGATCGTCATATTATGGTGGTTATGGATACGGTGGTGGCAGCCTAATAGGCTCAGTTTTCAAAGTGATTATATTATTTATAATAATAATAATCTTAATAAATCTTATTAAAAAATATATGAGAAGAAAATAATGGAGGAATGATTTATGGGAATTATCAACAGATTATCAAACATGGTAAAGGCAAAGGTAAATGATACTTTAGATGACATGGAGAATCCAATTCAATTATTGGATCAAAAAATTAGAGACATGGAAGAAAGCTTGAGCAAAGCTAAACTTTCTTCAGCACAAATTTTAGGAAATGTTCATGAAATTGAGAAAAAAATAACTATAGCTGAAAAAGAATCTAAAGATTATGATGAAAAAGTAAAGCTTGCATTAGCAAAAGGGAATGAAGACTTAGCTAAGAGAGCTCTTCAAAGAAAATTAGATGCTGACAAGAAGATTGAATCTTTAAAAACTAGTCATGCAGATGCTGCTCAAAAAGCAGAATTAATCAAAAAGAACTTAAAAGCATTAGAAGATGAAATTGAAAAGACTAGAAGCTACAGAGATGAAGCCGCTGCTAGATCTAACAACGCTGATGCTTCAAAGCAAGTTAATGAAATACTAGCTAACGTTAAAACTAAACAAAATTCAATTCAATTAGATGATATCGAAAGAAAGATTCAAAGAAAAGAAGCTCTTGCTGAAGGTTTAGGCGAATTAAGAGAAGTTGACAGCTTAGAAGCAGAATTTGATTCTCTTGGTGGAGATGTAGACCTAGATTTAGAACTTCAAAAATATAAAAAGACTGAATAATTATAGTTAGGATGAAGCCTTATGTCAAATGATTTAGAATTTATAAAATCTGAAAAAGATATCTGGGGAAAAGTATACGTTGATATCAACTATGCTATCGACAATGTAGCACCTTTCCTCTCTGAGAAAACATTAAGACTTAGAAGATATAATAGTAAAAAGGACGTATTAAAAAAATACATTGATCTTTTAGAATCTTCTGAATTAGAACTTTCAAAAAAATCAGGCTTTCTAGGTGGTTTATTTGCAGACAAAAATAAATATCAAGATTTGCTTAAGAGCTACAAAGCAGACAACAAAAATACTTTTGCTCAATTAAAGAATTGCAGCTCTTGTGCTTGCTTAAACTGTGTTAATGATGATTGTAAGTTCAATTCTTGCACAGGTTGTAGAGAAGGTTCATACATTAAGACTTGTGATCATGAGAAATTAAATATAACTCTACATGATAGCTTTACTTTAGATCTTACTAACAATAATACAGGTAGAGAATCAAAGTATAAAGTCTTAGCAACATTACAAGATTGCCAGCTAGATAGACAATATATAATCATTGAAAACCTTTGGGATAAAGAAGATAAATTCATTCTTTACTACTATCCTGGAATTTCTGAAGATCAGTATGGTGAAATATCTGATCCTGAAGAATTTGATTATATTGCCGAAAATTTTCAACAGATTTAGATTAATAATATAAATATTTAAGTATAATATAAGGACATACGGATACATTAAATACTTGTATCCATATGTCCTATTTTTCTAGATAATAGACTATATAATCTTGTGTAAGTAAATTTTAATATTATTGAAAATCCTAATTTTCAGTAATTTATACTTTCTTTATTTCTTAAACTTATCTGCAAGCTTTGTAAAAGCTTCTAATGATTTTTCAATCTTTTCAAAAGAAACACAGTATGCAATTCTAAAATATCCTGGACATCCAAAAGCAGAACCTGGCACTAATAATAAATTAAATTCCTTTGCTGCATCACAGAAAGCTTTATCATCTTCTATTAATGATTTTGGGAATAAGTAAAATGCTCCCTGAGGCTTCACACATGAAAATCCTAAGCTTACAAGATGATTGTATAGCACATCTCTATTTTTCTTATAAACTTCTACATCAACCTCAGAATCTAGATTTCTTGCCACAACTCTTTGGAATAAAGAAGGTGCATTTACAAACCCTAAAACTCTGTTTGCTACATTCAAAGCCTTCATTATTGTATCAAAATCATCCATCTCACTATTAGCTACAATATATCCTATTCTTTCTCCAGGCAAAGATAAAGATTTACTATAAGAATAGCCTACAAATGAGTTCTTGTAGTACTTTAATATATATGGAATCTCAATGCCATCATATGCAATCTCTCTATATGGCTCATCAGAAATAAGATATATACTAGTGTTAAATTCTACAGATTTTCTATTAAGTATTTCTGCTATTTTAGTTAATGTTTCAGAAGAATAAACCACTCCTGTTGGATTATTAGGTGAGTTTATTATTACTATTTTAGTTTTTGCTGTTATCTTTTCTTCAAACTCTTTTAAATCTGGTTCAAAAGTTTCTTTATTTGGAGCTACTACTTTAAGTACTCCATCATAATTATTTGTATATGCTCTGTATTCCCCAAAGAATGGTGCAAAAACTAAAACTTCATCTCCAACATTCATTAAGCTCTTAAAGATTATGTTCAGTCCACCTGCTGCTCCACAAGTCATAACTATGTTTTTTTCTGATAACTGAACATTGTACTTTTTACTGTTAAATTCAGCTATAGTCTCTCTTACATCATCATAACCTGAGTTATTCATATATCCATGAATTAAATTAGGTGATTCTTCTGATAAAATCTCTATAATAGATTCCTTAACGCGCTTTGGTGGTTCTACATTTGGATTACCTAAACTAAAATCAAATACGTTTTCTTCTCCGTATATAGCTGATAATCTTTTACCTTCCTCAAACATAGCTCTTATTGCAGAACTGCCTGCTACAAGATCCTTCATTCTTTCTGATATCATATGATAGCCCCCAATCATAATTTTTATTATATATATATTAACACACTTTTTTTTAATTTTATACATATGTTGTTATTTACTCTGCCACTAATCCAAGATTTATATGCTGCTAGCATATCTATACCCTCAATTCCTATATTTCTATACATTGAAGTTGTATCATTTTCTCGAAAACAAGTTTTGCATAAACGCTATAAGTTTTACTAAAATCCATATACAGAGTCCAGCTACTTAATTCAAATCCTATTTCAATATTAGCAAATTCAATCTATACAAGAACTCTAGTCCTATGTATTAGATTAAATCCCCTATGTAAGTATTCCATCAAAATGTTGGTGGACAAGTTACAATATTTCGACAAAAAAACTTACGGACAAGCTACAAAAGTCCTACAATATTCTACCAACATTTAAGTGGAATAGTACCATATGCATTCACAGTATTATATATGACCTATATATCTCTTCTTAATACTACTCTTTATAAAAAATCTGCTTAGTGAATTATATTTAAATTTATTCCCAACTTATAGATTTTACCTCTCTCAATATTAAATGGAACTATTTTTCTGGAGCTGTATAAAATTTTCCCTTACCACACCATTACTACAAAAAAATAAGCGAATACCTAAAATCCACTATTCGCATTTTATGATATCCACTTTAAACTATCATTCCATATTTATTTTTCTATACAGCTAATGCTCCAAAAGCTGTATTTACTTTTACTCTTTGTAGCACTGTATTTACTACTGAATTACATACATATTGAGCAAATATTATATCTGCCTCAAACCCTTTAACTGTGTTATATTCAATTAGCATTGCATTAATAAAATCAGCAACCTTTGCTATATCTATATTCATATTTTTATAAGAATTGTATCTATAGTTTTCAGCCATTCTTCCTAATACGACCTCATATTGAACATGTCTCTTGAATTTATTTTTGAACTCCCATCTCTCATGATGAGCCATACAAAAATAATCACATAAAAAATGACATACTACTCCAAGTTCTTGATTAAATCTTTTTTTACCATAGGTAGTTAGTATTTCTTGTTTGGAAAGCGAGGACAAAAAATGTATCTTTGAAATAATCATTGCAAAACTCTCATCTTTATAATGTTTCTTTAGCTTATACATAGAAATATTATCAGGTTTTAAGTTGCCTTTAATAAAATTCTTCTCATCTATAATATCCTTGTTTCCTGTAGAAATATTTACAATTATATTACTTGCTATCATTCTATGAGTCTTTGTTAGCAATCCTCTTAACCCCTTTCAAATTAATCTTCCTCTGTACTTCATGCTATTACTATCTGTAACTTCATCTTAGTATTATTATTTCCCAATGTCAATGCAAATAGTATTGGTAACTTGTAACAATCAGTTTAGTAAAGACTAATTTTCTTATGTTCTCTAAAATCCATACCAAAGTCTTTAAGATTCTCGTATTTTTATCTATACCCAACTCCTCTAAATCTCTTTCTGGAGTTTTAGAATCTATAAGTATTCCTCTAAATATAGCTTGATACTTATTGTTCATATTAGTATAACTATCAATAGAAAAATATACAGCTGTACATAGAAGAATAATAATTATTGAAGCTATTATTATAACCTTTCTAAACTCCTTATAATAATAGTATATTCCTATATATATCACTAACATGAATATTAAAAGTGTTAATTGTTGAATTTTTCAAAACAAAAAAACAACTGAACTTACAAATAATATTATTTAGAATTTATATCTCTATTTGTTCTTTTAAAAAGATTTGTTTTCCCTATTAATTTTCCTATATTGCTTAAAATCCAAATTAAAGCTACTCCAAACATTATGTCATAAGAAAGATTCATAAGATAAATATGCTTGCCCAAATCTGCTCTCCCTGAGCCTATAATAGGTAACACGGCTTGAGATGCTCCTGTTGCTAAAATAAATATACACAGTAGTGATAATAACCTAGATTCTCTTCGTTTATCTTTTATTAGATACCATAAACATATTATAAAATACAGTATTGAAAAGACCAAAAATACAAACACATTTTTATGAATTTGTGGAGTTTGCTTAGCCAAATGGACTCTAAATGTATTCACCCATTTTCCGCTCCAATCCTTTCCCTTCTCAAAGTTTGATGGTTCAACTTCAAAAAAATCATAAGCATATTTAGCAGAGCATTCAATTTTCTCCCACATTCTATCAGGATGCTTTAAATAGAACACAAGTACCTTCATTGAACTCATTTTACTATATACATCATTTTTCATTATTTCACCGACAGTATCTACAGGATTATCTTTGCTGTAAAAACCATAGTTTCTTAAGTAAGCATATTTTTTATCAATACCCAACTCCTCTAAATCCTTCTCTGGAGTTTTAGAACCAACTAATATTCCATCAAACACTGCCTGATACATATTATTCATATTAGTGTGATTATTTATTGATATATAAACAATTCCACAAAGATTTACAATTATCAATGCTGCAATTAAAGTAAGCTTTCTGAATTCCTTGTAATAATAATATATGCTTATAAATATTATTATCATGAATATCAAAAGTGGTAATTGTTGAGTTTTTGATGTTAAAAAAGCTGCTGAACTTATAAAGAAAACTATCATATGCCACTTCTTAGGTTTTTCTCTGGCTATTAGGTTAAGTGTTACCCCTATGAATAAGAAGAAAAACACAGTAGTAGCAGCTTCTCCAAAGAATGAATTAAAATAAGAAATATAATTAAAATCAGTAAAAAATAAAATTATATATATACCTAAAACTACTTTAATTGGTTTTGATATTTTGTTATATTTCATTATTTCTAACATTGCTATAACAAAAAGTGAAGCATACACTATTGTCTGATAACTCAAATTAAATAATTGATTTATGTCTGCAGTAATAGGCAAAGTTAAAAATACACAAATCTTAGCAATAAGAACTCCAAATACCCAGTTTGGACCCCAAGGTTGCAATAAGGTAAGCCTATTTACTAAATAGAACCTATGTACTCTATAATCAAAAATTTCATCATAGCTCTTTCCTGTATTGTATAGTCCACCTAAACCATACATTCTTTCAAAATCTCCATTATCACATTTCCCTATTATCGGATCGCAAAAAAGCGAATATATCAATATTCCAGCTAAAGCAACAACAAATATAGTTTCTATAAGCCTGTCCTCTTTTATCTTTTTTAAAATGTTTAAAAATCTTCTTTTCATAGTTTCCTCCTAACATTTTCTGACAATAAATTATAGCATTAACCAGAAAATATTTCCACGATGAATTCTTAATTTTTTCTTACTTTTCTATTAATTTACTGAATGCAAAAAAAATCACATGCAAATACAATTTCTTAAAGAATAAAAAACTTGCTATACACATATTGTGTATAGCAAGTTTCATATTTCAATTCTATATAGTTTATATATTTATTATTTCTATGCTTCTTTTAATAGATTGTTCTTTCTTAAGGTCTTGTAGCAATAATCTATTATATCACTTCTTTTAATAATTCCTATAAAGGTATTATCATCATCTACTACAGGAACAAAATTCTGTGATACTGCCAACGTTATCAAACTTTCAATATTAGCACTAATAGCTACTGGTTTATGATTAACCTTTCTTGTTATATCTTTAACTGTTACTGTATTAGTGTTTTTGAAATTTAAATCAGGAGTATTTTTGAGTTTCCAAAGAATATCTCCCTCTGTTAAAGTACCAATGTACTTTCCATTCTTATCTATAAGCGGAATAGCTGTATATCCATGCTGTTCCATTCTCTCTATAACTTGTCTCATAGTTGCATCTATTGTTTCATATACGACTTCATTTTTAGGTGTTAAAAAAAAAGCTACATTCATATTTAATTCATACCTACCTTTAAAACTATTTGGGCCACTTATATTCTATCATTTTTTGAACTCTTTTCAAACTTATATGTGTAGTTAAGATATTGTATATCATCCAAGATTGTATTAAACTCGTTATAGATTTCTTTTCCTTCTAATGTTTGCTTAATAACAATTTCTTTAAGTACTTTACTTTTACATTTTGGACAATAATACATTCCTATAAATCTCCATCCAAAAAATCTAAATTCTTTTTCCACTAATAGATTACATTTACAATGTGGGCATTTTATATCTACATCTTCTTCATTAATTTTATGATTTTCTAAATTATGTGCCACAAATACTGGAGTCTTATATATCTCCTTATAAATATAATCTTTTATTATCCTTGAATTAAATAATCTCTTAAAAACTTTAGCTGTACAAATAGAATCATATAAAGCATCATGCAGCTTTTTATTTTCCACACTGATTCTTAACTGGTCAACTGCATTCTTTAAACCTAAGGATTTCTTTTTTCCCAATACTTTAGTGGCATATTCCTGTATATCTATATACTCATTAATCCAGGATATTACCCCATAATTATGATATCTAGCATTTTTAATAAGTTCAGCCACATCATCCTTGGCCCAAGAACACAAGATATCATCTTCACCAATAAAATTTCTAAGCTTATCCATCCCTTCTTCAAAGCTAACCCCATTAACAAGCATATCCTCTGTAATGTGAGTTATTTCTGTAATTTTAGGATTAATACGCTTAAAAACTGTTGGCTTAATAAAAACCTTAAGATTATCTATTGGGTTTATATTTCTATCAAGCTTTACAGCTCCTATTTCTATTATTTCATTATCAAAATCAATATCCTTAAGCTCCGGATTATCAATATAAAAGCTTGGATAATATTTTGTAATACCAGCTAAATTATTAAATTCTAAATCTATAATTACATACCCCATAAAATATATCCTCTCCAACATATGTCATATAACTATTATGACATATGTTGGAGAGGATTTCACCTAAGAAGTTAAATATTTTTCTTTAATATACCTACAGCTACCCCTAATATATTTACGTTTTTATTTTTAATATGTATTGGACTGTACATAGGATTTTCCGGCATTAATACTGGTTCTTCTGAAAGCTTCAACCTTTTAAGTGTTGCACTTCCATCTATATCAGCAGCTATAATATCATTATGATTTGCAGTAGATTGACGTTTGATTAATATGAAATCTCCATCTAATATATCTGCATTCTTCATACTGTCTCCCTTTACATGCAAAAGAAACAGCTCCTTTTTGTCTCTTATCCAATCATTAGGCAACATAAATGTACTTTCCATTTGAGAGCTCATTAAAATTGGTTCACCAGCAGCTATATCTGAGAAAACTGGTATTTCAAACTGCTCATTGCCTTCATATATATCTTCTGTATCTTTATCAGTATAACTTATAAGCTTTCCTTCTACATCAGACGAATCCCTCATAAATTCCATAGTATTCTTATGTTTTAAATCTACAAACTTAAACTTTTCTAAGAACTTAGAATTATTCTTTGCAGAAAACTTGTCCTTCAGTAAATAGGTTCTAACTTTGCTTGTATCTCCAAAAACAGAATTAAAATTCACTCCCTTTTTGAACCAAGCATCCTTAATATCTCCTGTATTTGTATTTATAATAACTATAAAATTTGAGTAAGGCTTTTGGGCATTAAGCATTTTAATAAACTTAATTTCACCCCTTCTTAATGTTTCAGAATCATCTAAAAATATATGGGTACTAGTTTGTCTATACTTTTTTAATGCTCTTATCGCATATATTGTATAATCATATTCATCCATTAAGCCTTCATATGCTAATCCCTCTGAATACTGCAGCATCATATCGAATATAGCTTTTCTTGATATTGCATTCTTTTTTATTCTCTTGCTTCTGCCTTTTCGCTCTATATTTAAGTATTCTTCTTCCTCAAAGCAAGAAGATTTAATCCAATGAATTTCTTCTAAAAGGAACTCTAAAGTTATTTTTTTAAGCAATTTAGATTTCTTATATTTTTCTATATTTGCACTTAGAATATTCCTTAAAATATCTAGCCTTTCTTCCTCTGACGCTATTCTAAGGCTCATTCTTTGCTCCTTGATATATGTCTTAGCATACATTTCTATAAGTTCTGCTTTTGTAAGTACCTTAATTCTATTTTTATTGGTTGAAAATAAAGTCATTACCTCATAAGCTTTTGCATCATTTATTTTTTTATAGAGTTTCCTTAATTCGTCACATCTATTTGAGTCAGAGGTTACATAAAGAATACTATCTTCATCATATAAGCAATAATTGTTTTCAAAAATTATCATCTTATCAACTGCTATGGTAGTTTTTCCTGTATTAAGATTTCCCTTAAGGACTTGAACTCCCATAGTCTTAGACTTTAAAAATCTTTTTTGACCTTTTCCTAATTCCATTTTTCCTACCTAAACCAAAAAAATTTTACTTTTGTGGTACTCTTCCTCTCTATTTATGTTTTAGTATCGATTATATATTTCAATTAGTGCATTTTATCCTTAATAATTACTTAAACTACTTGTAATATTATTAATTATCTCACTCATGGCTTTATAATTCAACTTGTCTTTTGTATCTCTTTTTGTGTACAAATCTTCATATCTATAAATTCCTGTATCTGTTAGCAGCACTGCTGGAATTTTTGCTTGCCAAAATGAATAATTATCTTCCTTACTTGCTCCTAAAATCTTGTTAGAATTAGTTTGAACTATTGGGAAACTTGATTTTTTCTTAAATTTGGCAACAAAATCATCATTGAAGCTCTTAGAATTACTATCTCCCATGGCTGCTAAAAAATTCCCCTTGTTCGGATACCCTACTCCCATAAAAGGATATCTTTGAGTGAGAATAGTATTAGTATAATATCCAATACAATCTAAAATCACAGCACCTTTTATATTACTTTGCTTATCTTTAATGCTATTTACATATATTTTGCTTCCTATATTTTCAGATGAAGTATATGGTTTTTCAGAATTTGCAAAAGCAACAAACTCTATATCGTAAGTGCAGCTTAAATTCTTCATCTGATCTGCAATGGTTAATATGGCAGAAATACCAGTATCTGAAGCGTCTACTGAAGGCCTATTTCCACTAAAATATGGAGCACCTACAACTATTGTGCCGGAACTTTGTCTGCTTCCCTTCTTTATAGCAATAATATTAGATACATTTACACCTTCATTGTCAAATTGTTGAACCTTTATTTCATATCCACACTTTTTAAATTGATTCATAATGTAATCTCTTGAATTATTCAAGTTTGCTATATTCTTTGTATTTCTAATGGTAAATTCACCTGAAAATTTGTTCATATTATTTCTTAAAGTAGTTTCAATATTACTATTTTCAACATACTGATCTTTATTTTCGTTTATCTTCCATCCAAAGGTAAGAGTAGATACTGCCACCATTATTAAAGCCACTACCACTACCCAATTTATCTGTTTTTTCATAAACTAATCTCCTCTAAATAAAACCTATGACTAATTTTGTTCAAAATAATGCTAATTATTCATAATCACACTATCTTATTTGACCACTCAATGGAATCTATAAATAATTCGGGTAATATAATTGAATCCAATTTCAATTCTTCTAATAATCTCCCTACTTCTTCAAAATCCATATTTTCATATGCCTTTACAAGAACCAATATATCATTCAATGTATTTTTTTCACCTGTTAATGCATCTTTTATATCTACATCTAATGGTAAATCTCTTAGAACATCCCTCATATCCATATCCAAATAAGTATCTATGCTAGAAAATAGGCCTACTATAAATGCCTTATTTTTTTCTTCTTCAATATTCTGTGCAATTAGTTCACAAAACCTCGCTCTTATTAGTGTTTGACTAATAAACTCTTCATTATTATCACTAATTATATTACTTACTGCAATAACTGAAATCCACTTTCTTAATTCATTTTTACCTAAGATAACTATAGCTTGCCTTAAAGACGAGATTCTTTGTCTAAATGAAAACTTTGCAGAATTTAAAAACTTCATAAGCTTATAACTCATAGCTACATCTAATTCTATCATTTTTTCAACTACATCTATATCAAATTCATCTTTCATAAGCTCCAACATAACGTTAAAACAACAAGCTTCTCTTATAGGTATATCTTTGCCAGATATCATAACAGGTCTACTAAAATAATATCCTTGAAAATACGTGAATAAATTTTTTGCAGCTTCTTTATATGTCTCTTCATCTTCTATTTTTTCAGCTAGAAATTTTGCTTTTGGATTCACTTTTCTTATTTTATCTAATAGTAATTTTCTTTGCAATTTGTTTGTATCAATAAAATCGATCTTATATATGTCAATTAAATCTCCGAATTCTTTATATCTTGTACTATATACTACATCATCTAATGCTAAAACATACCCTTTTTGTTTTAGCTGTTTCATACTTTCAATAACTTCAGGAATAGGATTTACATTCTCTAGTATTTCTATAACGACCACATCTTTAGGTAAAATGGTTGGAATATCATTAAGCAATATTCCTTCAGTAAAGTTTATAAATGCTTTTTTATCACTTGTTAATTCTCTAAAACCTATAGTTGAGCAGTTTGATATAAGTTTTAGGGTTGCATCATCCTCATTATATTCATTTGAAATTAAATCAAATTGATTTATGTCAGAATTTCTAAATAACATCTCATATGCAATTATATTTTGTGATCTATCATATATAGCCTGCCGTGCTAAAAAAATATTGATAATAACCATCCCCCAAACTATCTATTTTTACAAAATATATTAATATAGATTAAGTATAGATGCGTGAAAAGCAGTACTATTCATTAAATTATTATATTATTTTAATAGAGCTACTTTACCTCTAGTTCCATTAATGTAAATCTTATGCCATGAACCGTTTTTTCTTCCTCCACTGAATTAAATCCTAAATCATTATAGAACTTAATTGAACACGGAGCAGAATTCGCAGAAATACACTGAATTCCTTTGTTATAATATTGGCATTTAAGTATGGCCTCATCTATAAGCTTATGCGCTATACCAATTTTTTTGTATCCATCTCCTGCAAACAGAAGAGAAATGTGATTAAAATCTTTTACTTCTATAGTTCCGACAATTCTATCTCTATTCATTGCAATCAACATAAAATAATTGTTAGATACTCTCTCCCTTATTCTGTTGCCATCAACATATTTTAAAAACTCTTTTATTCCTTCTGTTGAATAGTCAGTAGCAATATACTTATTAAAACAATCTACAATTAGCTCTCCCACTAAGTATTCTTCCCCATTTTCAATTGTTCTAATATTTATATCTTTTTGCATCTAATCTCACCATCTCTCATTTTATATTGCAAAGAAACTCTTATTTTTTATTAAATTATACCATATCTATTTACCTAAATAAATCTAGTTTATCACTATTTATTCGCAAGTATTCTGTGAACTTTTTGTTCTTAATCCTAATAATTCTTCAAACCAATTTAATATAGAACTAATTATATTTTAATAGTTTAGCTCAAATACCATTTCAGCTGCATTTGTAAAAGAAATAGAGCTGACTATTTTCAGCTCTACAATACAATTTAAATTAAAACTTAGTAAATAACTCTTTACATCTTTCAACTAAAGATTCTTGCCTATCTTTTATAGCTTGCATATTCCAATCCTTTAGTACTTTAATTTCATCTGTAATTGCAAACTCACTTTTCTTTGAAATGTAATTTTCTATCTTTTCAGCAAAAGCCTTGTTATTAATTTTGCTGTTCTTTGCACCTGTAATAATTACTAGATTACCTAATTTATTAGCCCAATTTCTTCTTTGCTCCACTGTAAAATTAGCTGTCCAATAAGCTTCTTTGGCATTTCTAGGTAAGATATGCTCTAGCATAACCTTATTACTATATTGTAAGTTTTCTTTCTTTCTAAGTTCCATGTCTAATCTAATTAATATATACTTAGGAATCATCATTCTGCCCTTACTATAGAATTCTATATCATCTAAAGAATTTGCAAAATAGCTTGAAGTTCTTTCTATATCCCCTATAAATACATCTGATTTAATTACATCAGTTCCTTTTTCACATTTATCTATAGTCTCAAGAATTCTATAAATTCTCGCCAGTCTATCAGCAAATGAATTTCCATTTACCCAATCTATCACAATTCTCTTTTCAAGTGCTTTAACAAAGTCTAGTACTAATTTATCTTCTTTATACTTCTCAATAAACTTAATTACAGCTGTTATCCATTCATCAAAAGATAAGAAATCCTTCATAACTGTTATTAAATTTTTATAGTATATTTCATCTTCCTTATTTTCTACGCTAATCTTGCCTTCCAATATGTATTGAATATATATTTCTTTAATACTGTGAAGATGCTCTATGAATTTTTCACCTCTATACTCTGGCTCAGCAACAAATATTTTTTTGTTAAATTCTTCATATACAGTTGAATTTGCTTTTCTATTAAGCTTCATAGTCCTCATAAAGCTAATAAGCATTTCCATATCTTCTTTTCCAAGCTCACCTTCATCTGTTTCCCATATATCTGTATACTTAATTCTTACTTTTTCATCTATAACTCTTAAATTTTCACTTTTTAATAAATCTGCATTGGTAAGTGGTAATCCTCTAGCATTTATAACATTAAATAATCTAAATGCTGAAGCAAATGAATCTGTAGTTATTACTACTAGTATTACTTTTTGAAGTAAATATCTTATAAATTTATTTAATTTATCAAATAATAATTCTTCATTTTCATCAAAAAATCTAGATCTAAATACTTTCACTGCTGTAAGCATATTTATTTTTGCATCTTCAAGTTCAGAATTGTCCACTTCTAAAATATTAGCCGTTCCACCTTCTGATAATATGTACTCTTTAAAAAAGTCTAGTTCCTTGCCTCTAACTTTTACACGTATACTTTCCTTTACTCCCATTAAGTCGTTAGGCTTTTGATAAATTAAAGAAGATAAAACCTTTTTATATTCTTTATTTTCTACTAGATCTCTCATTGTAGCAATTAACATTATTATTGAAGTTAATCTTTGTTGTCCATCAATAACATCATATAATCCTGATCCATCATCCTTAAATTCCTTTGAGCATAAAACTATGCTACCTATAAAATATGGTTCATAATTTTCAAATTTCTCACCATATTGATCTTTATTATTTTCTATAGAATCTTCTATGTCATCAATCAACTGATTTAAGTTTTCGCGTGTCCAAGAATATGCTCTCTGATAATCTGGAATCTCAAACAAAAACTTGTCACTAAATAAATCTTTTACATAATACTCTTTTGCTTTTATCTTTTCGGTAAACAAAATTCTTTCCTCCTAAAATTAAATATGGGATAAGACTACTCCACTAAGGCATCATCTTCCCCATATTTCCTTCTTCTTTTGGCCAAAACAATGCTTTTGTTTTAGCAGCCTTGTATATTATATCAAAAAATCATTGATTAAGCTAAAAATATTATATGTCTATTCCTGCCATCCTCATAAGATATACTGCATTTCTTGTAGTAGACTTACCACTTCTAAGTGTATAATCAAATTTTATTTCATTATTTACATAATGTTCTTTGAAGTGATAGTTTGTCACCTTGTTATTACTATCTTGTAAGTCACATAGCTCTAAATCATGAGTTGAAACAAAGCCTAAGGCTGGCTTTTTAGATAGTTGGTTTATAAGCATCTCTGCTCCTGTATGCCTATCCATAGAGTTAGTTCCTTTAAAAATTTCATCTAATAAGAAAAATACATGCTCTCCTCTGTTTACTGCTTCCATAAGTATCTTAATTCTTAAGATTTCAGCATAAAATGAAGATATATTTTCCTCTAGGTTATCTCCAATTCTCATACATGTATAAATATTTAATATAGGTGTACTGAATTCTTTTGCACAAACAGGTGCTCCGATATAAGATAATATCATATTTATACCTACAGTTCTTAAAAATGTACTTTTTCCTGACATATTAGAACCTGTAATAAGAATTATACTTTTATCTTTCTCTAAAGAAAAGTTGTTGCTTATAGCTCTTTCCCCTATTAATGGATGTGCTATTTCTTTGCCACTTATAGTTAATTTATCTTCTATTTTAGGGAATGAATACTTATTAAAATCTCCACTAATATTAGCAATACTCATGTATGCTTCAAATTCTCCTATAACTTCAAACCAAGCTTCCACTGTATTACCGCTTTTTCTTCTCCACAATTCTAGCTGCTTTAGTAGATGACAATCCCAAAGTAATAATATGTTTATAATTATATAAACCATATTGCCCCTATCTCTGACTTTCACAGCAATCCTATCAAGTTCTTTCATTTCATTAACTGCGTTTAAGCCATTACTGTTTAATTTTGCTTTCAACTTTTTAAGATTTTCATCTTCAAATGATTCATTTTCGATAAGATTAATTATGTTAAAATACTTACTAATCTTATATTTCACATCATAAAGAGTATCTAAGGCAGTTTCAATTTCTGATTTTCCTATTCTTAAAATAATTATATTTAGAACTGTTACTGCTAAAGGAATAGCTCTAGATATAACATGGGTACTAAAATATATTATTATAGATGCAATTAATAATATTGGACACAAGAAAGATATAACTGTATTATACGGCTTTAAAATCTTATCATTACTCTCTTTTGCCCAAGCTACAAAACTTTCAGGATCACCTTTTCCCTTCTCTTCTATGCTTCCTTCAATCTGAACCTTTTGCCTAAAGTCTACCTTTTCTCCTAATTCTCTAATAATACTTTGTCTTCTTAATATATCTTCTTTAGTTGGAAGTTTATCCATTGAAAGAATTTCCTTTAATCTATTTCTTCCAAATTGAGTTGTAGTAGTATTAACCCATTGGAAAAGTGAACTTTTTCCAAATATGTCGAGGTCATTTACATATGGATGTTCTACTTTTAAGTATTCATGACCATCATCCTCAAATTTCTTCCATTCACCATTAAGTCTTGCTTTTGCTTCCTCATTTACCTTAACTAATGTCTTTATCTTGCTTTGCTCATACAATGCCTTTGAATGTATAGATGCAACTATAGAAAAAGTTGCAACTGCTATAACTATGGACATTATTGCTAAATTATTATTAGCATTCTTATAAGAAATATATAGTGCTACTATAAGTACTGCAATTATAATAAATCTAAGAATACTGTAAAAATCACATCTGCTTTTTAATTGTTTTAATTCTTCTCTGGCACCTTCTATTTTCTTATCATAAAATTTAATCCGTTCTTCCATATACCTACCCTTTCCATAATAAGGCGTCTTCAAAAATATTTAAATATTTTATTTATTTTCAGATGCCTAAATCTCATAGTATAAATATATATTACTATAACTGTATAAAATTTGAAACTACTTTTTCTGATCTATCTACAATTTCTTGTAGGATTGAAAATATTTTTTCCCAATCTACTTCTCCAATAAACGGAATAGACTTTGTAATATATATTTTATTATCACCTAAAAGAGCTAATGTAATTTCATTATCAGTCACATTAATATCATTTATTTTTTCTAATGCTTTCTCTACATTCATGTCTTTTATACATTTATTTAAAGAAATAAACATTTTAATATGAGTTTCCTCACATAAAAACATATTTACCTCTTTATCATTCAGTTTAAATATTATCTGTTGAATATCATCATCAATATTTTGCAAGTCGTGTTTTATGCTCTTCTGATTTAGTACCATACTAAATTCATCTAAATCTATCATCATTACACCTCTTCTTCCAATACTTCATATATATCTCTTAAATACATTTCCATAGTTGCAACAAAGTCTAAAATAATTTCTTCTAACTTCTTATAATTGATATCTGCACTTAGTATAGGAATATTTACATCTGATAAAATCATACCATTACAAACTTTAAACTTTATGTAATTGTCCTCCAAGCTATTAATTTCATTTAATATTTCAAGAACATCTATCTCCCTATCTTTTTCATATGTTAACCCTTTTGCTAAGCCTAACGCTATACTGTTTTCATCAAATCTTAAATAAACTTCAAAACTCTCTTCATTACTTCCTTTGATCTTTAAAAATAATAGTGATTCTTCTTTTCTAAAAGGTATTTTATTAGCTTCTAGATATTTTATAAATTTTTCTTTAAAAAACATAATCCCACCTCAATTTAAAAGATTTTTATAAGTGTACTATATACATCTTACCTATTTTTCTCTTAAATTAAAAGTGAGATTACAATTTATCTTTATTTTTTTAAAGAATCATATATTTTATCTAAATTTTTCTTCATTGCTTGAACATAATCCAATCCATCTTCTTTGCTTTCAAGTGTATATATTTTTTCAACTTTTGCATTAACTTCATTTGCTAAAGTTTCAGATACTTTTGGACTAGCCAATGTTTCCATAAATATAGTTTTTATATTATTATCTCTACAGAACTTTACCAAAGTAGCTTGTTTTTTAGGAGTAGGTTCTCCCTCCGCAAACATATCTTCTACACTTTTTTGAGTAAGACCAAAGTCCCTGCATAAGTATCCAAAAGCCTCATGACCTGTCACAAAGTCTTTGTTAGCTAATGAAGCAAATCTAGATTTATTTGAATTATATAAGTCATCTAACTCCTTTGCAAAATTATTATAATTTTGTTCAAAATAACTTTTATCCTTTGAGTCTAACTTAATAAGCTCATCCAATATACTTTTTGATTGATTTTTAGCTTCCTTTAAACTTAACCAAATATGTGGATCAGTTTTACCATCACTCTTTATTAAATCTACATTTTTACTAGCATCTAAAATTGTAAGTTTCTCACTGCTTCCAACTGCAGATTTTACAGAATCAACCCAATCTTCCATGCCAGCTCCACTATATACGAATAAATCTGCATTAGCTAGCTTTTCTAAATCCTTAGGTTTAGGATCAAAGTCATGTGGCTCTGTGCCTTCTGGAACCAATAAAGTTACATTTACCTTATCCCCACCAACTTTTTGTGCAAAATCTCTTACTGAATTTATACTAGCCACAACATTAATCTTTCCATTATTGCTTTTAGTATCCTTAGCTACAGTACATCCTGCTGCTGTGAGAACAATCCCCACACTCATTATTGATATAAATATTTTTTTTAACATCCCGACCTCCACTTGCAAATCATTTGCATCTATTACTAGGATAATTCTTTTCTATTTGATTGTCAATATCCTCACCTGCTGAATTATTCCAATAATTTAATGTAATTATTCACTAGGGGGTTTATAATTATTTTTTATTATAAAGCTCTACTTTTTCACCATTCAAAATTTTATTAGTAGTTCTTACTGCACACATCTTTCCGCACATAGAACAACTATGTTTATCTTCTGGAGGGATACTTTCAAAATACTCTTTAGCTTTTTCTCCATCTATAGCAATCTTAAACATCTCATCCCAATCGAGTTTTTGTCTTGCATCTGCCATTGCATTATCTCTATCTCTGGCACCTGGAAGTCCATTTGCTATATCTGCTGCATGTGCTGCTATCTTTGAAGCAATTATTCCTTCCTTAACATCTGATATATCTGGAAGTCTTAAATGTTCTGCTGGTGTTACATAACAAAGGAAGTTAGCACCATGTGTTGCAGCTATAGCCCCACCAATAGCAGAGGTAATATGATCATAACCTGGAGCTATATCAGTAACTAAAGGTCCAAGTACATAGAAAGGAGCTCCATGACATAATCTCTTTTCTATTTGCATATTAGCAGCAATTTCATTCATAGCCATATGACCTGGTCCTTCTATCATAACTTGAACATCCTTTTCCCATGCTCTTTTAGTTAGTAACCCTAATTCAATTAGTTCAGTTATTTGACCTGCATCAGTAGAATCATCAATACAACCTGGTCTCATGGCATCACCTAAACTGATTGTAACATCATACTCTCTAAGAATATCTAATAGTTCATCATAGTATTCATAAAAAGGATTTTCATTACCTGTCATCTCCATCCATGCAAATAGCAAAGATCCTCCTCGAGATACTATATTCATCTTTCTTTTATCTTCTTTAAATAACGAAATCGTTCTTTTATTTATCCCTGCATGTATTGTAACAAAATCAACTCCAGCCTTTGCATGTGCCAAAACTACATCAAGAAAATCCTTAGCTTTTATGTCTAACAAGTCTTTTTCAAGGTACCCAATAGCATCATACATAGGAACAGTTCCTATCATTGCTGGAGAGTACTCTATTAATTTTTCTCTAAATTCTTGAGTCTTCCCATAATTACTTAAGTCCATTATGGCTTCAGCACCATATTTAATTGCAAGCTTTACCTTCTCCATTTCTCTGCAATAATCTACACTATCACCAGAGATACCAAGGTTTACATTTATTTTGGTTCTAAGTCCATCACCTATCCCCTCTGGACTAAGTGATTTATGATTAATATTAGCTGGTATAACCACCTTTCCTTCTGATACTAACTTTAGTAGTCTCTCTTCAGATATTCTTTCCTTTTCAGCTACTGCCTTCATCTCCTTTGTAACAATACCCTTCTTAGCTGCTTCCATCTGTGTTTTATAATTCATATAACATATCTCCTTTCAATAATTATTTTCTGTAATCTATAAGCTAGGAGAATATTTTCAACTATATATGTTTAAAACAAAAAATGTAGCCACTACGGGCTACATCAATAGACAAAAATATTAATATACTTCCCTACGTTGGTATGAACCAAATCAGGTTATAAGAGTTTAGGAAATTGTTCTTTCCAATCTCAGCTAAAATATTAGCTCCCCTAGTTATATAGCTATACAATTATAGAATCATTTACACTCTTAAAGATTAACCTAATATAATAAAAAGGTCAAGAAATTTAGATGTATTTTATAGATAACTTTCCTCTAATATCCTCATCTTTAGGTCTAAAGTTTGTACAAAAATATACGCCATAAGCATTGCTGTGTAATCATCTTCAGAATTTTTTCAAAAAATTCTTTGCAATTAATTCCATAGATAATTCAAGAATTCATTAGATTATATTCATGCATTGGCAGTAATCACCGTTGGATTTAAGAATAGTCCTATGTTAAATTATATTCACAGCCCGATAATGCATCTGCAAAAAATAAATAAATCCATTTTCAGATGCCTAAAACAAATTCGAGGAGGAATTAGATATGAAAAATATTAAATTAACCAAATTATTTGTTATCCCAGCTGTAACTTTAAGTTTAGGATTAGCAGCTTTTGGAGCTAGTAAAATAGATTACTCTAAAGTAACTGGAGCAAATGCTGGTGCTCAAGTTGAAAATGTAAATGTTGCAGCAAGAAAATCATTACATAATTCTAATAGATATAACTACTATAAAAATAGTGTACAAGCTACACCAAAAACTACAACAAATACAACTAATAATACTGCAACAAATTCAACTAATACTTCTACTAATTCAACAGTAAATACTCAAAACACAGCTACTAATAGTACAAGCACTCAAAATACTACTTCAAATACAACAAATAACACAACTACAAATACTCAAAGCAGTGTTGCAAATGATAAATTTATAGCAGAAATTGAACAATTAATATTTAATAAAGTTAACCAAGAAAGGGCAAAAGCTGGTGTTTCACAATTAAGCTACAATTCAACAATGGAGCATTATGCCAGAATTAAGTCTCAAGACATGGGGGATAGAGGTTACTTTGACCACAAAAATCCTGAAGGTAAATATATGTCTGACATAATGAAGGCTGATGGAGTTAATTACATGGCTTGGGGAGAAAATATAGCTTACATTGGTGGTGTAACAGGAAACTCTACTTTAGCAGATAACTTTATGACAAACTGGATGAACTCGCCAGGACATAGAGCTAACATATTATCAACAAATTACTCAAGTATCGGAGTTGGAGTTTATAAGATAGGTGATACCTACTATGCAACTCAAGAATTTTACAAATAATATTCTGTAAAACTACATAATAAAATAATTTAAAAAGCCATAGAGATGGACTAGCTATATAAACACTGCAGTTTATATTTGCCAGTCTAACCTCTATGGCTTTACCTTTTATTCTTTATGAAGTTATAATTTCTTAAGACTTGTTGAGCTAGAGATAATAAACTCTTTAAATTTTTATTGTAAAACTATTTTTTCACTAATTAATTCTTTAAATTCTTCTCTCTGGCCTGCCGGAATATTCAATGCATTAAATACTACTGTTTTTCCACTTTTTAAATTAATTTTAAGTATTATATCTTCAAAAGAATAGTCTTCTATATCTGCATACTTAACTTTCTTACTCGTAAAGACTCCATTGATACTAAGTTCATTTTCCTTTACAACTGCACAATTTAGATATGCTATTAAAAATCTTAGCCCAAAGAAGATTAAAATCACTATTATTAGTATATTTACTATAATTTTATTTTGTGTAGAATTTGCTGTAGATAGTGTTATAATTCTCGCCACAGCTGTTATCAAGAATAATAAAACATATATTATATTAACCCACAACCCTCTAAAACTCTTTTTCATTTTCCTCACCTCTAAATATTATTGCTAATCTATTATATCAGATAATAATTATAAATGCTTTTTTTTCTACATTGAATAGCACCATTAATATTTTGTAACATATACCCATGGTAATTAGTACAAACTAAGTGTATATTAATTACATAAGATATATTTTTATATCTTAAATATTTCATATTATTTATTTACAGAGTAGGTATTTGTGCGTTAAGTGCTGATAAGACGGGAAGTTGCTTATTAGACGAAAAACATTAGTTTGCGGTACAAATGTCGCATTCCGCTGTTAAATAAAAGAGATCTCTCTTTTGTTTCAGCAAATAATATTAAGGGGGGATCTATGTGAAAAGAATATATGATTTATTTTCAAATTCATCAAAAGAACTAAAGAATGTACTTTGTCTAGTTACAGTTGGGCTTCTGCTTGCCGTTAAATTGGCACTAGGGTTACTACTCAACATTCAAATTACACAATTTTTAAGACTAAGTTTTGACTTTTTAGTTATGACTATAATTGGTTTATTATATGGGCCTACTGTTGGGGCACTGAGTGGAGGATTATCAGATATTATTAATTATCTTTCTAATCCAAG
Source organism: Clostridium sp. TW13 (assembly GCF_024345225.1). NCBI lineage: Bacteria > Bacillati > Bacillota > Clostridia > Eubacteriales > Clostridiaceae > Inconstantimicrobium > Inconstantimicrobium mannanitabidum. The sequence goes on along the minus strand of NZ_BROD01000001.1, from coordinate 377,634 downwards.
AGGACCATACTTCCCAGGGTTCACTCTTTCTGCCATTGTAGGAGGAATTTTATACGGACTTATCCTTTATAAGAAAAAAGTTACTATTAAAAGATGTATTGTAGCCAATGTTTCAGTTGTAATAATCGTTGACATAATATTAAACACTATTTTCTTAACTATGATGTACGGATATTCAATCACTGCAATACTGCCGCTTAGAATAGCTAAAAATCTATTATTAGTTCCTATTAATGTTGTAATGATGAATTTTATATTAAAACTTGTAGAAAAAATTAAATTAAAGTAGTCAATTAAGGGAAGTTATAAAATTATAACTTCCCTATAAATATACTTAATATAGCCTTAAAGACCTAATTTAATTAGAATAAACATACCATCTTCTTATTCCTATCACTCTTTTGGTTTGCTCATCAATATATACAATATATGGTAAGTGCTTGCCATTCTCTTTATACCTAAACGTGACTACATAAACTCCTTTTCCAGCATATCGTTCATAGCAATCGCCATTAAATGGGGGAATATTTTTGAATTCTTTAGTTAATACAAATTTTCCAATTTGTGAATTAGCATAATCACCAGAAAATCCACTTAATACATCAGGTGTAAGAGCTTTAAATGCTATTTTTTTAACCTCATTGATTTGCTTATCATTATATACAGATATAAGCTGTGTATTATCCTTATAATAATTATTTAAATAAATTAACCCTGCAGTACAAAAAATGATTATAAATATTAGAGTTATAAATATGACTATTTCATTTCGCCTAAGCATGACTAAATCCCCCTATAAACAGTTCATCCCTTATTTATTACGAAAAAAATATGAAATAGTTCAGTGATAAGTAAAAAAATTATAAATTTATTACTTTTATATCACTATAATCCTTAGTATATTCTACTTCTCTTTTCTGACAAGTAAATATTATTATTTGCCTTCTCTCTCTTAAACTATATAACAATTCAATAGCTCTTTTCATTCTCTCATCATCATATTGAACAAAAGCCTCATCTAAGATAATAGGTACAACCTCGTCTCCAAAAATCAAATCAATAAGAGCCAACCTTAATGACAAATAAATTTGATCCCATGTACCATTACTTAATAACTCTGCTACCATCAAAGAATTATTTTCTTCATTTCCTATAGATAGATTATAATTCTCAGACACTCTTATATCTGTATACTTTCCACATGTAAGAAAACTCATATAATTTGCTACCTTTGTATTAAGTATAGGTCCAAAGTTTTTTTGCATATCTTTAAAAGCTTCGTTTATAACCTCCATAGCTATTTCTATTGCTTCAAGGTTTTCCTCTTGATTTTGTATTTCTTTTTTTACATTAATAATATCTTCTTCTATAAGATAAAGTTCACGACTCCCTAAGAACAAGGTCTTAATATCATTTTCTATATCTTTTAGCGATTTTTCAGTTTCAAGCAACTCTTTATTTTTTTCATTCAGCTCATTCTCAATCTCATCTTCACTTTCATAAGAATATGAAATGTCCTTATCAATAAATTCTTGAAGTTCCATCTCCATAAAACTTATATCTCTGTCTTTTAATAAAAGTTTGTATGTTTCTTCTGTATTTTTCAAACTAATTTCTATTTCATTCTTCAATCTTATTTTCTCTTTAAACTTCTGCAACTGCTCTTTAATTACACTATAATCCTTTGAATATATTTTTACTGAACTTAATCTTTTATCTAAAATTTGAAGTTTACTTTCTTTATCCTTTTGTAGCATTTCTATGGAATCCATCAATAAATCTTTTCTAACTTTTACAGAATTTATTTCTTCCATCAACATTCTGTAAGTTCTTATTTTTATCATAAATTCATCTATATCTTCGCTGTTAGTTTTCATCAATACTTTATTTATTGCCTGTTCATTCTCATAAAGTTCTTTTTTAACATCATCTTCACCCAAAGCTGTTAAGAAGTTTTCTTTATCTTTTTTCTTCTCTTTGAGTAACTGAAGACTAAATTTTATTTTATCGAACTTATTTAGTACTAAAATCAACTGCTTATAATCATTTACTTTTATAGCTTCACAAATTTCACCTATGTTATTTTCGTACAACTCAATATGCTGTTTTTTTTCTGTTAGTAAGTTAATGTAACTATTATAATCCTCATTATCTTTTTTAACAGCCTTAAATTTTTCATTAATATTAATATACAAACCTCCAAAAACTATTCCTAATAGCATTATAACTATCCCTAAGATTTTCAGTAGTGGTAATAAACTCAAAATCACTATTCCTACTGATATACCTAAGACTGCAAGACTACTGTATAATACTTTTTTGTTTTTTACTGATTTCATAAACTGTTTTGAAATTTGCTTCTTGCTGGCTCTTTGATCTTGTAATAGAGTTTCAGTATATCTAAGTTCAGCTTCATATTCATTTAAAAGTTCAGCAATATCTTCCCTTCTTTCCTCTAAATATGATGAACCTTGCACAAAATTCAGATTACTATTTATTTCTTGATCTATACTTTTAATCTCTTCCCTGATACTACTTATTGCTTTCAACTTATCTTTTAAATTCTCATTTTCTAAATTTACCTTTATTACTTTAGATTCTATATCCTGTGGTAAATCATAAAATGCAATTAAATCTTCTAGATTTTTTTCCTTTTGACTTATAGTTTGTTCTAACTCATTTTTCTCTTGAAGCTTTGACTCAATAGCTTCATCTACATTTTTAACTACATCAAGTGATTCTTCTAGTTCTTCCAAATATGCTAAATTTATTTGCCCCTGATCACTATTTAAATCCTCTTCAACCTTTTCTTTATTACTCTTAAGTTCTTGGCTTTTCCTTAAATACTCCATTATATCTTTGTATTCTTTTTGTAGCTTAGTTTTCTTTAAATATTTTTTATAAAGCTCAAGTTTTCCTATTTCCTTTATTAGAAAATCTTTATGCTCTTTAAGATTAATTTGCTTTAACTCATCCTGAACATTTTCTTCTGAAAGCTTTAATCTTTTATACCTCTCATCAACAAGATTGCTAAGCCTAATTCTTAACAAATCTAAACTTCCACCTTTTCTGGGTGCCACAAGATTTTTTTTAAGCTCTAAAAGTTTCTTTATAGATTTGTCATGAGAAACCTCATCTCCACCTGCCTGAAACATTCCTGTTATCTTAGTCATTATTTCATCATCCTTGGACTTTGTAACTATGGTCCCTAGTTGTTTTATAAAAAGAGTATTTTCAAAAGTATCACTACTTATTTTTAATATTTCTTCTCCCAAGGATTGAAATGAGAGCTCCTCTTGGGTTTCGCCTGTAACTGAATCTATTACCTTAATCAAATCATCTTTTTTTGTTTTTCCAAAGCTCCTTTGTATAATCATATCCCTTTCTGAATGAAGAATTTCAAGTTCTCCATGAGCTGTATTTTCATTAATAGGTATTATTTTGGTTCTTTCATCTTGTCTTATATCTCTTATTCTCTTATTACCCGCTCCAAATAGGCATGCTTTAATAAAAGCTTGAACTGTACTTTTTCCAGATTCATTTTGTCCATAAATAACATTAAAACTATCTGATAATTCTAAATCCACATTATTTAACTTTCCAAATTTAAATGCTCTTATCTTTTTAATTATCACCTAAGTTCACCTCTTCCTTTGATAAACTTTGTAACCCTATTTTAAAGGCTCTAATCAACTTCTCTTTTTCTTCTTCATTAGCAGCTGTATTTATCTTCTCTAACATCTTAGCGCTAAATAATCCTTTAATTGAGTATTCTTTACTTAGTTTATTTACATCAACTTTAATTGTAGTATCATCTTTAACTTTCACTGAAAAGAAATATCTTTCCAATGAATTTTGCAGTGAATTAATATCAACAACAAAATCCTCATCTATCTCACCCTTTAAAAGTATCCTATAAATATCGTTTATAGAATTGCTATCCACTTCAGAAAGAACTCTCTTTACTATTCCTTCCTTTGATATAATTCCTGAAACATCTACTTGCAATTCCTTATAGTTTCGTTTATTAGTTGGAACAAATTCAAGTTGCACATTTTCCCTATAGACTTCCCCTATAATTACACCTTTCTCACCCAACTCATCATATCCTCTTCCTTCAGGACATCCACAATAAGCATAAAAGGTATTGCCGCTTCTTTTAATCCCTGAGAATGCATGTTTATGTCCTAATGCTAAATAATCTACTGAAGTTCTTGCAATTTCAGTTTCTGTAATTGGATTATATTCATTACCATCTTCAACTTGAGATACATCTCCATGCAATATCATTAACTTTATATATTTTTGAAAACTGTTGTCTGAATTATAATCCCTAAGTAAAGATTTTTTCTCATAACTTTCTTTAAATGAAGCTCCTATAACCACTGTATTTAGTTCTTCTATTACAACACTCTCAAACTGATTTGAAAATATGTGAACATTACTTGGCCAATCTATCATATTGTAAAAACTTCTATTATTTAATGGATCATGATTTCCTGCTACAATAAATATTCTTACTTCTGGTATCTCCATGAACTTTTCTTTTAAAAATTGTAATGTAATTTTTTTCACACTACTATTATCAAAAACATCGCCTGCAATTAGTAAAATTTCAGCATTTTTCACCTTGCATAAATGTATTATTTTTGAAAAAGTATCTCTCAGCTCATCTTGCCTAATTTTAGATAATTTGGTGTCTAAATCACTGAAAGGTGTATCAAAATGTAAGTCTGCACAATGAACTATTTTTACTTTATCCATCACTTATATCTCCTCTATATTTTACCGAACCTTTGTTCTAATTTTAGCATAAAAAATAAGACCATGCAAAAGTTAATCTCTTGCATGATCTCATTTTTAGGTTTTAAGAATAATTTACATTATGAATTTACCAAGCCATTATATATGTTTATTACTTTATAGTGCTCTCATATTGCTGAACCATTCTCTTAACCATTTCGCCACCTACGGAACCACATTCTTTTGCTGTTAAGTCTCCATTGTATTCCTTAAATGGAACTCCTAATTCACCTGCTACTTCATTCTTAAAATTTCTTAAGCCTTGTTTTGCTTGTGGAACTATTATTGACTTTGACATAATGTATTCCTCCTTTGGCTATATTATTTGTAAACGAGTTTTTCATTTTACTTGAAAATCCTCTTTTTGTTTACACTGTTATGTTAACCACTCTATATATCTATAAACTATGATTCTAATGGAGATACTGTAATAAAGTGGACAATTTTTTATTAAGGTATCTGAAAGTACATAGGTTTATATTCTAATCTATTTTCAGATGCATAAGTAATAAAATAAGGATGTGCAAAGTTAAATCTATGCACATCCTCATTTTTGAATGACCTTGGGATTATTTTTCTGCGTTACTTAATATGACTTTCATAATCCTGTATCATTCTTTTAACCATTTCGCCACCTACGGAACCACATTGCCTTGATGATAAGTCTCCATTATATTCTTTAAATGGAACTCCTAATTCTCCCGCTACCTCATTTTTGAAAGTAGCTAAACCTTGCTTGGCCTCTGGAATTAACACTCTTGACATGATTACATTCCTCCTTGGCTATATGGATTTGTAGACCGAATACTTTTACTTACCCTGTATTCTCTTGTCTACACTATTATATTAACCAATATATTTTGTAATACTCTAAGAAATTTATGGAATCACTTGAGTAAATGTCATTTCTTTATAGAGTCTTTATAAATCAATTACATTAATTCTAGATAATTAATGTAATTGATTTATATTTTTAATTATAATGTAACATTTTCATTGTAAAATTACATTATTAATAATTATCTATAATAAAGGAGTTGTAATTATGATATCAAGAAATAAATTTTTCAATAGAATGTTAATACTAGTCGCAACAACATTAGTTATAGCAACTTCTACTTCACCTTTAAATATGGAATCAACTTTTGCTGAAAATAAAGTGATCACTTTATCTAATAAATCCACTCCAGATATAACTGCAAATAATTTATCATTTGGAGTTATATCTGATACTCATGTAGGACCTCGTAAACATAATGAAATTGACCGATTAACTAAAGTATTTAAATTTTTTAATAAAAATAAGGCTGATGCACTTGCTGTTGTTGGCGACCTTACAGATGGTGGACAAAAGGAAGAATATAATACATGGAAATCTATTCTTAAGGCAAATAAAGGTAACCTAAAGTTAGTAGCCTCTATGGGCAATCATGAAGGCAATAGTGCTAGTTTATTTACTGATACAACAGGAGAAAAACCTAATGCCAATTATATAATAAATGGATATCATTTCATTACTTTAAGTCCTGGTTTAGGAAACTTCAATGAAGATACTGGCAGAGGAAAAATCCAAGGTGGGGATAATTATGCATATGTAGCTAATTGGTTAAAAAATCAATTAAAAGCTGCTGTAAATGAAGATCCTAAGAAACCTATCTTTGTATTTTTCCATCATCCATTACAATATACTACTTATGTTTCAAATGAACGTCATGGCAGAGGTCTTTCTACTGGTAAAGATTCTACATTTAAATCAGTATTCAGTGGATATCCTCAAGTTGTAACTTTTTTTGGACATACTCATGCGCCAAATAATAATCCTACTAGCATATGGCAAGATGGAGGTTTTACTGCTATAAACACTTCTACACTTTCTTATGCTGGACTTGAAAGCGGAATGGTTGGTGGCAAAGTTGAACCTAAAGATTGTCAAGATGTAGCCCAAGCAATGTCAGTTGAAGTTAAAGGCAGCAAAATTTCAATTCATAATTATGACCTTTTATCAGATAAAGATATTGCTCAAACATGGCAATTTGATGTATCATCACCAAAAAGCTTTATTTATACTAAAGCACGTAGTAAAGATGCTCAAGCTCCTATTTTTGAAGATACAAACTCAATTTCTGTAAATAATGTTAATCTAACAGAAGCTACATTAAAATTCAACCAGGCCTCTGAACCATACAATAAAATAAATGATATAGTTGAATGTTATAAATATGATTTAATTAACCAAAAAACTGGCCGTGTTATTAAAAGTTTTAAAAATTGGTCTGAATATTATATTGATCCTATGCCACAGTTTATTACACAGAAAATAACCGGGCTAACTCCTGGAACAGAGTACATTGTGAAAATATATGCAATAGATGCCTTTAATAAAATTAGTGACTCTTATTTATCAATAACATTTAATACTGAAAAACTTATAAAATCACCTAAGCTTTCAAATTCAAATGATAAAAAAACACTATAAATTGATTACTTATTATTAATCATAGCAACAAAAATATAAATATATTTATATATAACTCTTATTTATTTGTATTATACAAATTTAAACAAAGCAACTCATTAAAGAGTGATGACTATAGGATTTCCTTGATATAGGAAGCGTACCATGGTCATTACTCTTTTTTATTTTGGAATATTTAAATATACTTTATTGGTTATTGATGTAGGATATTATTTAGAACTTATATGCATTTCCTAGCTAATAAAAAACGCTCTTGCTCATACATATAGGAACGCACACATTAAAATAATCTTAAAGGCGAAAATCAACTTACATATTTTACATAAAAATTCAAATATGGTATGATAAACTTTATATTGTTTATATTTTAATTTATATAAGAATATTTTCATTGATAAATAATTTTTTATTCGAAAATTTTAAGGGGACCTATTTATGATATTCAGACAAAAAAATCTTAAACAAATTCTTATTATGACTATAGCTATATTAATACTTACAAATTCTTTTTTATTTTTTCCTAAAAAAGTTGCTATAGCTGAAATTAAAAATAATACTGACTCTAAAAATAATAAAGTTGTTTTTGGAGTCATATCTGACACTCATATAGCTCCAAAAAAGTCTAATGAAATTTCAAGATTAGCCAAAGCATTCGAATTTTTTAATAAGCAAAAAACTGATGCTATTGCTGTTGTTGGAGATCTTACAGACTCAGGAAAAAAAATAGATTATGATATCTGGAATTCAATTAAAAAATCAACAGTTGATAATATAAAGTTGGTAGCTTCTATGGGAAATCATGAAAAAGATACAGCTGCTTTGTTTACTGAATGTACAGGTGATAAACCAAATGCTAATTATGTTATCAATGGATATCATTTTATAACTTTAAGTCCAGGTACAGGTCCACTAGATTTATCCACTGGTAGAGGACAAACTCAAGGTGGAGCTGATTATTCTTACGTAACTAATTGGTTAAAAACTCAGCTTGATTCTGCTGTGAAAGAAGATCCTAAAAAACCTATTTTCGTTTTTTTTCATCATCCTATGGAAAATACCTATTACACAACAAGTGATTGCCATGGGTATGGATTATCAACAGGTAAAGATGATTCCTTTAATTCTGTATTTAGCCATTATCCTCAAGTAGTAGCTTTTTCTGGTCACACACATGCACCAAATAATAATCCTACTAGCATATGGCAAGATGGAGGTTTCACTGCTATAAATACTTCTACCCTTTCCTATGCTGGACTAGAAAAAGGCATGATTAGTGGTAGCCAAAATCCTAATGATGCTTATCTAGTAGCTCAAGCAATGACAGTTGAAGTTAATGGAAGCAGAATATTAATCCATAATTACAATCTTGTAACAGATAGATACATTCCTCAAACTTGGGAATTTGATGTATCTTCTCCTTCAAGTTTTATTTATACAAAAACTCGTAAGCGAAAAGCCAAATTACCTGTTTTTAATCATAGGAATATTACTATTAATAATATAACTGATTATGATGCTACTATAAAATTCAAGCAAGCAACTGTTCCTCCTAACAATATAGATGATATTATAGAAGCATATAAATTTGATATTATTAACAAGAAGACTGGTAACCTTGTTACAAGCTTCAAAAATTGGTCAAAGTATTACTTAGACCCTGTGCCAGATTCTATATCTCAAAACATTTATTCATTAGAACCATCGACAGAGTATATAGTAAAAGTATATGCTATAGATGCATATGACAATGTTAGCAACTCAAACTTATGTATAACATTTACTACACATAAATCAAATTCTATAAATACAACTCCAATCATATATTTTAATGTTGTAGTGCTAATAATATGTTTTGCATATTTATTAATTAAAAAATTACGTAAAAATACAACTGAACATATTAATTCATAAAAAAAATTTTAAGCAGGTGCATTAAATTACACCTGCTTAAAATCTATCTATTCGTGAATTGAAGGTAAGGTATTCAAATTATTGGACTCATCTTGATCTGGTAAACTTCTTAAATATTCTTCACCCTTCTTAGAAACACCAACTGCTACTCCTGATATTTCACCATTCTTAGCTCTTCTCACACCTTCAGACTTTGATATCTTTTCTCCATTTGAAAGTTGATATCCTGTTACATCTCCTGATTTTTTAATTAATGCTTGTATAGAATCAGCATCCTGGTTAGGTGTTGGAACTTCCTCATTAATGTTTATAGGCAATCCACCTAATCTTCCATCATCATTATTCATAAAATAACACCTCCATTACCTTTATGATGTTATTTTCTCCGTGAAGAAATAAATAATCCTTTAAAATTTAATCCTTTTCCACTAAAGCAATCCAGTTATGATTAAGCCTTACTAAATAGAAATACCAGCTATTACTCAATTCATAGCTGGTATTCTATCCTATTCATCTAAGGTCCTTAGTAAATTATCTAAACTATCTTTTAGTATTTTTGCCTCTTCAGGTGATAGACCTACCTTACAAAATATTGCATTAGGCACTTCTACTATCTTTTCTTTTAAGGCTCTACCTTCATCTGTTAATTCTACTATTACAACTCTATCATCATTGACATCTCTATATCTTTTGATCAACCCCATATTTTCTATCTTTTTTAATAATGGTGTTAATGTTCCTGAATCTAAGTGTAATCTTTCTCCAATACCTTTCACTGTAGATTTTTCTTCTTCCCACAATACAAGCATAGCTACATATTGAGTATAGGTAAGATTAAACTTATCAAGTATAGGTTTATATAATTTAATTATTTCTCTTGAAGCTGCATATAAGGAAAAACACACTTGGTTATCCAACTTAATGCAATCATATTTATCCATAAAACTCTCCTTCTGCTTATTTCAATTTATTTTAATTGAATCAAATTAATCATGCTTTTTTAATAATATTATATTTTTTTCATTTATCTGTCAACAGGATAATATTTTGTTCAATTTAATTTATTAAAATTATATTACTTTTTCTTTTCGCTTCTGTCAACAAATAATATGTGGAATTCAAGTACAATCTACTTCATCCTTTCAGTTTTAAAAAAGACTATACAAAATCATAAGTTAGTAAATGAAGTAACTACTTATAACTTGTATTCTTGCACATTTGAATTAGTTCAGATACCTCTTCACTACTTAACTTACGCCATCCCCCATAATTAATTCCATCAAGTTTTATATTAAGAATTCTAATCCTCTCTAATCTAACAACTGTATATCCGCAAGCTTTACTCATTTTTCTGATTTGTTTATTAAGACCTTGAGTCAGGATTATATTAAAAGTATCTTCATTTATTCTCTTTAACTTACACGCTCTGGTTTTAACTCCATCTATCTCTACTCCATCAGACATCCTTTTTATAAATTCATCGTCATATGGCCTATTTAATGTTACTATATACTCTTTTTCATGTTCATTTTCTGATTCTAAAATCTTATTTGCAAGTTCTCCATCATTGGTCATTAATATTAATCCTTGAGAATCCTTGTCTAATCTCCCTACTGGAAAAATATATTCTGGATAATTCAAATACTCTATTATATTATTCTTCACTTCACTAGCTGCAGTACAAGTTACTCCTATTGGTTTATTTAATGCTATATATATTTTTTCTCTTTCTGAAATAGGTTTACCATCTATAAGTATAGTATCTTCTTTCTCTACCCATTGCCCAGGAACACAAAGTTTTCCGTTAACTGTTATTCTATTTTCTTCTATTAGTCTATTAGTGTCTCTCCTTGAACAAAAGCCAAGATTACTTAAAAGCTTATTTATTCTCATTTCTTTATTATTTCCTTTGACAACTTATTTTCATATAATAATACATTTTATATCATATTTAAATCTATAACAATGTGAATATATTTATAAAGTTATACTTTTCTATAAATATATTTAAATGTTTATAGGGAAAATGCTAGTTCAGATACTCTTCCAAAATACTCCTCGAAATACATACACAGCAATCTAAAATGTGGTAAGCAATCTACTCCCATAACACATGGGTCTATGCCTAACATGACTCAACAGACTAAAGTACATAAAAATAGTGGACATTTATACTTGTCCACTATTTAAAATCAATTTATTATTTTGTACCTTTTAATGTATCAGCAATAGCTGCTATTGAGCCTAAAGATGATAAAGTCTCATTTGGAAGGATCAACTTATTAGCTGGATTCTTGGCCATTTCTTTTAATGCTTCAACTTGCTTTAACGCTATAACAACTTCATTAGTTCCTGATGAAATAATTGCATCATTTACATTTTTAATTGCTTGCGCTTCAGCTAAAGCTACTTCTTTAATAGCATCTGCTTTACCTTGTGCTTCTAAAAGTTGTGCTTCTCTTAAACCTTCTGCTTTTCTTATATTAGCTTCCTTTGCAGCTTCAGCTTCAAGTATTTTAGCTTGCTTAACACCTTCCGCTCTAGCAATTTCAGCTTGTTTTGCACCTTCTGCTTCAAGAATTGTAGCTCTCTTACTTCTTTCTGCTTTCATTTGTTTTTCCATAGCTTCTTGGATTTCTCTTGGTGGAAGTATGTTTTTAATTTCAACTGAAAGAAGTTTAATTCCGTAAGCATCAGTAATTTCATCTACTATAGTTAAAAGCTTTGAATTTATTCTATCTCTACCTGATAAAACTTCATCAAGTGTCATTTCACCAACTATATTTCTCATATTAGTTATTGTTGCATATCTAATACCATCCATATAATTTTCTATGTTGTAAACAGCATCCTTAGCATTCATAACTTTATAGAATATAACATTATCTATAGAAATATTAACATTATCTTTGGTAATAACATTTTGAGGTGGTATATCTATAATTTGTTGCTTTGTTGATACTCTTCTTCTTACATAGTCTATAAATGGAATTAAGAAATGCCAGCCTGGTTCTAACATTCTATTGAATTGTCCCAATCTCTCAGCTACCATTACACTTCCTGTATTAACAACTTTAATTGATGATAATATGGCTATTATCAATACAAATACTATTACAGTAATAATAATTTTTAACATTTTGCTATTCCCCTTTTACTAAAAATTTAGTTCCTTTAATTGCAATAATCTTAATTTTATTGCCTGCCTTAATTGGTTCACCTTCATTAATAACTGACCAGTAAGCTCCATCTACCATTATTCTGCCATTTCTATCTATATCCTCTTTGGCAACTAATTCTGTTCCTATATACTGCTCTTCTCTGGTAAGTGTCTTAGGTATGTTTTTAAGTTTTCGCTTAAATATTGGATAGAAAATAATTGTTAGAATACTTCCTACCACTGCAAACGCAACTACCTGAGAGCCAAAACCAAAACCATATAGTTCAAGTATGGCTGCAACTAAAGCTCCTACACCATACCATACAAATAACATTAAACTGGTAGCAATATCAGCAATTACAGATACAATTATTATGGCTACCCATAAATAAATCACTTTCCTTCCCCCTTCTTGAATTGATATCTCGAATATAGTATACAACTTTTAGTAGAGTTGTCAACCTTCTAATGAGTTTTTTATTACCTTATTATATCTTTACTCTACATCTAATCCTATGCATACTATAACAGTAATATTAAATATAAATTTTAATTTTATTTTACATATTATCTATACAATTAATATTATATACCAATCTTGGGTTTTATTAAAGCTAAATGACGTTTTTGCTGTTGAATCAAAATATATTTTGAAATATTTTTGCTATATGAATATATGTATGTTAAAATATAAACAAAGTCTGACTTAAAGGTTTTTCCTGAAAAGAAAGATTTGTATTTTACCAATCGTTCTGAATAACATGAGGGTAAGTCCCAAATGACAAGGCGGTAAATATATTAAGATAGCAAAGATTAACTATCCTTACGCCTTTTTGGTGTAAGGATTATTTTATTTTAGGTATTCTCAAAAAAATAAGTAAGTCCACATGTGATGAATATTTGGGCTTGTTATTTATTTTAAGATGTCCTATTGAAAGGAATTGTAATAATGGATACGCGAATAGCACTAATTGGTATTATTGTTGAAAATGAAGAAGTAACAGAAAAACTTAATTCAACTCTACATGAATACAGAAAATATATTGTTGGAAGAATGGGCATACCATATCATCAGAAGAATGTATGTATTATCAGTGTGGTCATTGATGCTACCAATGATGTTATAAGCTCTTTATCTGGTAAACTTGGTATGATTAACGGCATAAACGTAAAAACTATCTATTCCAAGACAGGTAAATAAAAGTTTCCTATGTATACCTTAATATTGGATGAAACAGTTATTTGATCAGAACGAATCTAAATTTAGGCATCTTCAAAAAATAAATAAGTCCATATGTTAGTCTATTTTCCGTTATACTGCGTCAACAGAACCCTTAGATAGCTCTGCTATCTGCGGAACCTGTTTCCTTGTCTAACTAAAAATATCCGTCACATATTTGGACTTGTTATTTATTTTCAGACGCTTTAAAATCCAATTTTATAGAAGGAAGTGTAAATATAATGTACAACGTTAAATCAAAAGTCGCTACTGAATTTATTGATGATCAAGAAATATTAGACACTCTTAAATTTGCTGAAGAAAATAAAAGGAATCGTGAATTAATAAATGAAATTATAGAAAAAGCAAAAACTTGTAATGGACTTTCTCATAAAGAAGCTGCTGTCTTACTTGAATGTGATTTAGAAGATGAGAATCAAAAAATGTTTTCTCTTGCAGAAGAAATAAAGAAGAAATTTTATGGCAATCGTATTGTAATGTTTGCTCCTTTATATCTTTCAAACTATTGTGTTAATGGTTGCATATACTGTCCATACCATCATGGAAATAAGCATATAAGAAGAAAGAAGCTTACTCAAGAAGAAATAGCTAAAGAAGTTATTGCTTTACAAGATCTTGGACACAAGAGATTAGCACTTGAAACTGGTGAAGATCCAGTTAACTCTCCTATTGAATATGTGCTTGAAAGTATAAAAACTATCTATAGCATTAAACATAAAAATGGTGCTATAAGAAGAGTAAATGTAAATATTGCAGCTACTACTGTTGAAAACTATAGAAAACTTAAAGAAGCAGGTATAGGAACTTATATTTTATTCCAAGAAACCTACAATAAGAAATCTTATGAAGAACTTCATCCAACTGGACCAAAGCATGACTATGCTTATCACACAGAAGCAATGGATAGAGCTATGGAAGGTGGAATTGATGATGTAGGTTTAGGGGTACTTTATGGACTTAACATGTATCGTTATGATTTTGTAGGTCTTTTAATGCATGCAGAACATCTTGAAGCTGCTAATGGCGTTGGCCCTCATACTATCAGTGTTCCTAGAATACGTCCTGCTGATGATATTAATCCAGAAGATTTCAGTAATGCAATTTCAGATGAAATATTCCAAAAAATTGTAGCAGTATTACGTATTGCTGTTCCATATACAGGACTAATAGTTTCAACTAGAGAATCTCAAAAAACTAGAGAAAAAGCACTTCACCTTGGAATTTCTCAAGTCAGTGGAGCTTCTTCAACAAGTGTAGGTGGTTATGCTGAAAAAGAGAAACCAGAAGAAAGTTCTGCTCAATTTGATGTAAATGATGATAGAACTTTAGATGAAATTGTTAACTGGCTACTTGAGTTAGGATACATTCCAAGTTTCTGTACAGCTTGCTATCGTGAAGGAAGAACTGGGGACAGATTTATGTCTCTTGTGAAATCAGGACAAATTGCAAACTGCTGCCAACCAAATGCACTTATGACACTAAAAGAATACCTAGAAGACTATGCTTCTGCTGATACAAAAGCAAAGGGTGAAAAGGTAATTCAAGATGAAATTAACAATATATCAAGTGAGAAAGTTAAAGAAGTTGTTAAAGAGCATTTAAAAGATCTTAACGCTGGAAAACGTGATTTTAGATTTTAATATAATCCCTGGCAATGTTATTAATAGTAAATTTTGAAAAAACTTAAAAAATCTTAATATCACATACTATATATGTATAGTATGTGATATTAACAAAGTCCAGCAATAACTTTGCTGGACTTTAATTTGTAATATAAAATAACCAAAATTTATTCGTACTTTATTAATTATGTTTAAAAGAGATATTTTCAGTACTTGCTGTAAATTCTATCAGACCAATATTCTTATTTTCAAGTAAAGCATGTATTTCATATTTGTCATCAACTTTATATACTTCATCATAAAGCCACCATGAGTTTTCCAATGAAGCATCTTGTTTTATTATATTATAATTCTCAAGCCGTATCTCATATACATCAGTAAAACCACCAGAATTATCAAATAGTATTGATAAATACTCATCTGTTTGCTTTATATCTGTAATAAGACAATCATGAAAATTTATATTTTCAACCATGTCCTTATTGAATGATTTCGAAGCTTCACTATAATATTTATTATATGCTTTAATGGTCTTATCCACCAACTTTTCATTATCATTACAAAATCCAGTTACGTCGTTTATTACTTGACGTGATGCCCTATCTAATACAAAAACACGGATATCTGCTATCTTTTTTAATATTTTTTCAGGAAGTATTTTTTTTAAATGTTCCTGACGATATATAAATCTATCTTCGAATTGTTTAGAAAACTTTTCTTTATAAAATGGCTCCTGTTCTATTTTATAAACATCTCGCCACGAATCTAAAAACTCATTCAACTTTTCAAGGTACAACTTTTGAAAATATTCTTCTGAAAAAGATTCTGCTTGTTCATCTTCTTCTAAGATAAGATGAGCATAGGTCTTTTGACATAATTCATACCACTCTTTAGTAAAGTATTTCATTATTTTAATTTTCCCCCAATTCAAATAAAAGTTATCTTTATTTTATACTTTGATAATTACTAATTTCATATCAATACATTGAATATAACATTTGTTGATTAGTCTTCACTTACAACTGTAAATTGGTTTATAGATTCAATTATACCATAATATTCATAAAACTATATCTGTTTACATATCTCAGCATAGCTATATAAAATGCTTCTCAAAGTCTAAAATTCTTTATAATTTTGTGCAGACTTACTATAACTTTTTTTGCTAGTCTTTACAGCAAACTTACTTCAAAATAAATAATTCGCCCAATATATGGTATAATAAATTATGATTCATACTTGTATAAAAGATTCCATTTGAATTATTGTACAAGCAATAAATCTGAATTTATGGGGGTTGGTTTCATGCCAAAAGCAAAAGTGATTATATTTGACTTATTTGAGACATTGATTCATGATATAAAATTTGATTTTACTTCAGGTTTATTATATCTGCATGAAAATGTTCTATTCGAAGCTACTGATAAACTAGAACTTCTAAATTATGCAGATACATATTGGAAAAACCTTTATGACAAAAGAAATGAAGATAATTCAGAATTGCCTTTTGAAGAAGAACTTTTGGATTTCAAAAATAAATATGGTTTTAAAGTAGATTTGCCAACAGAAGAAATTCAATACAATTGTGTACTTACAATGAATCCTACAGAATTATTCAATGAAACTATTTCTACTTTAGAAAAACTAAATTCTTTAGGTATTCCTGTTTATTTATTAAGTAATAGCATTTTTAAAAAGAATGTAATGAAAAAATTCATTAATCAGTATGAATTAGAAAAATACTTTGTTAACACATATTTTAGTGCAGATTATAAAGTGAGGAAACCCCACAAAGATTTCTTTCAAGTTGTCTTTGATGATATTCAAAAGGACAATAAGGGTATTGAAAATGAAGAAGTTTTCTTTATTGGAGATAATTATGACGCTGATGTTCTTGGAGCTAAAAATTTTGGATTTACACCTGTGTTTTTAAATCGTAAACATGTGGATGGAATTAATAATAAAGGCTTTCTTGAAATTAATTCCTTAAATGAGTTGTTTGAATTGATGACTTAGTTGTAGTGTATTCTTGTGATATAGTTCTTTTAACTAGACTAAATGAAGAACTTTTTTAAAAAAATTGATAAATACGGAACTACTATTTATTATAGGAATCTTCTTACTTCATAGATAGAATAAATTCTTATATAATTGAGTTATGTATTTATATTGGTGCATATAGAAGCATTCCACCTAAATGTTGGTAAAAAAATGTCGAATTTTTGTAACTTGTCCACCAACATTATTATGGAACAGTTCTATATAGGTAGCAGATAACAACATTACCCTATCAATCAAAATACATAGATTTTATTACAATGCATATACTTATACAAAAATATAAGAATATAATATAATTGCACTATTGACAATATAATGTACTAGTGCTAATATGTACAACAAACATAAATATTATATAACGGCTTTGAAGAGGAAGAGTAATTATATACTTAAAATAAAGAGAGGGAATGACGGTGGAAATTTCCCATGACAGATATAATGAAGGTAGCCCCGGAGCTTTAAACCGAAATTTTTATAAGAGTAGGCTTTAACGGAATCCCACTGTTAAAAGGGAGATAGTATCAGCATTACATGCCCGCACTATACTGAGAGTGTACATTTTGTACAAATTTAGGTGGTACCACGGAGATTCACCCTTCGTCCTATATATTAGGACGAAGGGTTTTTTTATTTTCTTTAAGTGCGCAATTAAAGAAAATTCTTAATTGGAACATATAAAAATAATAAAAAGTATTAATTTTGTGGAGGTAGCCTTATGTTAACTAAAAAATATAATTCAAATGAATCAGAAGAAAAATGGCAAGAATACTGGCAGGAAAACGAAATATACAAATATGATTTTAATAGTGATAAAGAAACATTTTCTATAGATACTCCCCCACCAACAGTAAGTGGCAGTCTTCATATAGGTCATATATTCTCCTATACACAAGCTGAAATGATTGCAAGATTTCAAAGAATGCAAGGTAAAAATGTATTCTATCCTTTTGGGTTTGATGACAATGGCCTACCAACTGAAAGATTGGTTGAAAAAGAAAAAAATATACGTGCTGTTAATATTCCTAGAAGTGAATTTATCAAAGAATGCATTGCAACAACAAAAAGATATGAGGAAGAGTTTAAAAACCTGTGGCTTTCAATGGGTTTCAGTGTAGATTGGTCCTTACAATTTGAAACTATAAATCCAATGGTTCAAAAGATATCTCAAAAATCCTTTATTGATATGGCCAAATCAGGAAAAGCTTATATAAAAGAATCCCCTGTTTTGTGGTGCACTACCTGCCAAACTTCTATTGCACAGGCTGAACTTGAAACTACAGAAAAAGAAACAACTTTCAATTATATTCCCTTTTTAGTAGAGGGTGAAGAATTGATAGTTGCTACTACAAGACCTGAACTGCTTTATGGCTGCACTTGCTTATTTATAAATCCTAAGGATGAAAGATATACAAAATATATAGGAAAAACTGCTCTAGTACCTTTATATAACTATGAAATCCCAATACTTTCTGATGAAAAAGTAAGTTTAGATAAGGGAACAGGGATTGTTATGTGTGCTACCTTTGGAGATACCACTGATGTTGAGTGGTATGAAAAGCACAAACTTCCTTATAGAAAAGTTATTGAAGCCAATGGAAAAATAAATGAAACGGTTCCTTTCATAGGAGGATTGAAGGTTCTAATTGCAAGAGAAAAAATAATAGAGCTCCTTAAAGAAAATAACTTACTAAAGAAAAGTGAAGTAATAACTCATACAGTTTCAACTCATGAAAGATGTGGAAAACCAATAGAAATAATCCCTTCAAAGCAGTGGTATATCGATATCTTAAGTGAAAAAGAACGATATTTGAAAGTTGCTGATGAAATTAATTGGTATCCTGCTTCTATGAAAAATAGATATATTGCTTGGGTAGAAAATCTAAAATGGGATTGGTGTATATCAAGACAAAGGTACTATGGAGTTCCTTTTCCAGTTTGGTACTGCAAGAAATGTGGTAAACCAATGTTTCCAAAGGATGAGGAGCTTCCAATAAATCCAATGGAATCAACACCAACCTCAGCTTGTGAATGTAATCATATGAATTTTATACCGGAAACAGCTGTTTTTGATACTTGGGCAACTTCTTCTCTAACTCCATTAATAAATTCAAAGTGGAATACAGATGAAGATATTCATTCAAAGTTGCTTCCCATGGGAATGAGAACTCAAGCACACGAAATAATCAGAACTTGGGCTTTTTACACCATAGTTAGAAGTCTATATCATACTGGCAATATTCCTTGGAAGGATCTTATGATTTGTGGTTTTGTTTTGGCCAAGAAAGGTGAAAAAATAAGTAAGTCAAAAGGCAATTCTAACTTTGATCCTAAAACATTAATAGACAGACATTCTGCTGATGCTTTAAGATATTGGGCTGCAGGTGCAAACCTTGGTACTGATACAATGTTTTCTGAGGATGAACTTAAAATATCAAAAAGATTCTTAACTAAACTTTGGAATGCAGCTAGCTTTTGTATTATGCAGCTTGAAGATTTCACTGGAGATAAACCAAAAGAAACATTACCAATTGATAAATGGATAACTGAACGACTTAAGCAAGTAGAAAGTAAAGCTATCGATTATTTAAATCAATATGAGACAGGGCTTGCCAAACATGAAATTGATGATTTCTTCTGGAATGATTTTTGTGATGATTATTTAGAATTAGTAAAGGACAGATTATATAAACCAGAAATCCATGGAGCAAAAGAAAGATTGTCTGCTCAATATACTTTGTATAATGTGCTTCTTGAACTTCTAAAGCTTTATGCCATCTATGTACCTTACATCACAGAAGAAATATATCAATCTTATTTTAAAACCTTTGAGAAGTCAGCTTCAATTCATATAATGGAATGGAACAAGAAAGAATCTACTATAGATAATGAACTTTTATGCTTTGGAGAAAATATAAAGGCCATTATCAGCGAAGTAAGAAAATATAAATCAGAAAGAAATCTATCATTAAAGGAACGATTAAATATTATAAAAGTTAATATACCAATAAATCAAAGCAGCTATTTTCAAAAAACATTCAAAGATATCAAAGCTTGCACTTGGGCTGAAAACATTGAAATATCCCCTAGTAATTGTTGGAATATAGAGATCTTATAAGATTAATTATAAGTTCTACTTACTTTGAAGAATTATAACAGGTACCTGAGTGGTGATATAATTCATTTATATCTTCTGAAGCAGTCGCTTCATATAAGTTTAAATGACATTGCTAAAAATTAAAAATATTATTAACTTAGTATAAAAAAAGTGCTGTTACATATCGAACCCTTCATTAGGTTGGATGGCAATAGCACTTTTTTTCATTATCTTCTTAACAGTATACTCTAGTCTTAAATATCCATGGTCCCCATTTTATACTGTTATTAATGCTGACA
The DNA here is from genome assembly GCF_024345225.1 of Clostridium sp. TW13. Taxonomy (NCBI): domain Bacteria; kingdom Bacillati; phylum Bacillota; class Clostridia; order Eubacteriales; family Clostridiaceae; genus Inconstantimicrobium; species Inconstantimicrobium mannanitabidum. The sequence continues at coordinate 356,968 of NZ_BROD01000001.1, read as the reverse complement.
TTTGCGAAAACTATTTTTATGTCAGCTTGTCCACTCAGACTAAAATCTTCTATATTATATCTACGCTCTTCTTCTGCAAGACACTTGTCCAATTTATAAGAACATTGATTTTCTTCACCTCTAATTTTTATCTCATTTACATACACATTTGAATCTATAATTCTAAATCTTCTGTTTTCACCAACTTCTTTATCTGAAGTTAGCTTTGATAAAATTACAAGCTCTCCCCCATCAAAGAACACTTTATTTATACTAATTGTTATACCATCCTTACTTGCTACTAAGTTTTTTGTCTGATTAAGCTCTATATAGTCTTTTTCTATTTTCAACTTACTTGCTAAATCACTATTTATAACTCTGATATTTGCCTTAATATTTTCCTTTATTCCAACTAGATATGCATCCATTTCAGATGCATTATCTGAAATTTTTTTAACCACTGACAATAAATAATTATTGCATCCAAATATCTTAGAATCCTTTTTTGTATTTACTTCCTTAACATAAACAGCTTCTTGTACTAACTCAATGCTACCTGATGAAATATTATATGTAGCCTCCCCGTCCATATGCAATCTCCCCCTTAAATCTCATAGCTTTAATAAAAATCCCCTCATTATAGTTATATGATATATGCAAATTGCTAAAAAACTTTTACTACACATCTTCAAAAAATAAATAATTCCATACTCTAGTCCATTTTCAGATACTATGTTTCAATTTAATATGATAATCTTCTTTAATTATTATTGTATACGATATCATATAAATAAATTATACTTGTTTCATAAAAACTTTACTATAGGAGGAAATCATGAAAATAGGTGTAGATTATTATCCTGAACATTGGGATATCAACAATATAAAATCAGATATAAATTTAATGAGGAAAACAGGAGTTAAACTCGTTCGCCTTGCAGAATTTGCTTGGTGTAGATTGGAACCTGCAGAAGGAGTATATGATTTCAAATGGCTTGATGATGCCATTGAATTGTTTGGAGAAAATGACATACAAATTGTTCTTGGTACACCAACTTGTACCCCACCACTTTGGCTTTATGAAAAATATCCTTATGCCATTCAAGTTGATAAGAACGGTAATAGATCATTTACAGGGATTAGAGGACATCGTTGTTTCAACAGCCCTTCCATGCGTAAGTTTACAAATCTAATTGTAGAAAAAATGACTAAGCACTATGCAAATAGCAAAGTTGTTATAGGCTGGCAAATTGATAATGAATTAGAAGCAAATAATTGTTGCTGTGAACATTGCAGTAATAAATTTAGAGAATGGTTAAAAAATAAATATGGAACATTAGAAACTATGAATAAGGAACATGGTAATGTTGTATGGAGCGGTGAATATACAAGTTGGGAGCAAGTAAAACCTCCACTTGGCGGCTCACCTCACTTAAATCCTTCTTATCTACTTGATTTTGATAGATATGCTGCTGATTCTACAGTAGAATACGTTAAATTTCAGTTAGAAATTATAAGAAGGAACTGCCCTAAACACTTTGTTACTACTAATACTTGGTTTCCTTATTATATACCTAATTTCCATAAAACTTTTAAGGAACTAGATTTTGTATCCTATGATAATTATCCAACCACAAAAGTTATTGATAATAAGGACTCTTTACATTCTCATGCCTTCCACTGCGATTTGATGAGGGGAATAAAGAGACAAAACTTTTGGATTATGGAGCAGCTTAGTGGTCCTTTAGGGTGCTGGATGCCTATGACAAGAACCACTAAACCAGGTATGATAAAAGGTTACTCATTCCAAGCAATTGCACATGGTGCTGATACAGTTGTTCATTTTAGATGGAGAAATGCTACTATTGGTGCTGAAATGTTCTGGCATGGTCTTATTGATCACAGCAATGTGCCTGGTAGAAGATTCAATGAATTTGCTGAGCTTTGTAATGATGTGAATAAAATAAGTGCTGAACTTAGAGATTCAGTTATAAAAAATGAAGTAGCAATACTATATTCTTCTGAGCAGGAATATGCTTTTAAAATTCAACCTCAAGTTCAAAATATGTATTATTTAGAACAACTACAACTGTTCCATCAATCTCTCTTAAGATTAGGGGTTGGTGCTGATATCATAGATTGGAGTGAAGATCTTTCATCATATAAAATAGTAATTGCCCCTACTCTATATATTACAAATGAAACTGTAACTAAAAATCTTTATTCCTTTGTAAAAGCTGGTGGCACACTTATTCTAACTAATAGAACTGGAGTAAAATATCCTAACAACACCTGCGTGATGAAACCACTACCTGGGGATTTTGCTGAATGTGCTGGTATCGTTGTTACAGAATATGATCCCTTAGGAGAAGATAAACTTACTGTTAAATCTTATAATAATAAAACCTATGAATGTACTCAGTGGTGTGATCTTATTGAACCTACTACAGCTAAGGTTATTGCCACCTATAATGATGATTTCTTTAAAGGCACTGCTGCTGTAACAGTAAACAACTATAAATCTGGTAAAGTTTATTACTTAGGAACTGTATTTAGTAGAGATTATTACTATGATTTAATGTCTCAAATATTGAAGGATAATAACATCAAATATTACACAGAACTTGAGGATGATATAGAACTATCTGTTCGTGAAAATGACAATGGAAAATACTTATTTATATTCAACAATAGTAACAAATTAAAAACCTTCAAAGCTAAAAGTAAATATAGAAGTATTATAAATGATACAGTTTACGGACAAACTTTTGAGTTAAAACCTTATGGAACTGATGTACTTAAGGAATGTAAATAGAAGTTGCCTGCTATGCTAAGCAATTAATATAGCAGGCATTTTGTTTTTATATATTAATTGAAACTCTATTTTCATTTCATATTAGCTCTATTCATAATTTTATATCATTTATCAATGAATAAAAGATGCATAATTATTAGTTTTTATTTTTTGCACATAATTGTACTCATTTTTATACTTTTGCATGCAATTTTTATAAAAAAGTACATCAAATCTATCAAATTTAAATAAAAATTGTACTAATAGACTGAATTTCAGGTACTAATGTACTATTTTCATAAAAGTTTTCACACTCAAAAGCATTTAAAAGTGCTAAAATCTCCACCTTTAAGTGAGTTGTTTACTCAAATATATATTCGTATAATATTAGTATAAGAAATATATTCGAGGTGAACAAAATGACTTTAGAAAAGAAATTGCTTAAGTTTTCAGCCTTCGGTGGATTGTTCTTTGCAGTGCTTGGTTTAGCATGGGGTATTATAATTAAATCAAATATGATTATGTTTGACGGTCTTTACGCGTTAATCAGTTTATTTTTATCAATGTTTGCAATTTGGATAACAAATTATATAGAAAAAAGTGATTTGGAGAACTTTCCATTTGGTAAGGTAATGTTTGAGCCAATAACTGTGGCAGTAAAATCTATTATTTTAATCTTAATGTGTACAATTTCATTTAAAGATGCTGTAAAAGAAATACTAAACGGCGGGAATATTGTAAATACTAATCTAGCATTAGGATATTCAATTATTTCAACCATTGCATGTACGTTAATCTATAGGCTAATCAGCAAAAAGAGTACAAAATTATCTTCTGAAATACTAAAAGCTGAAAGTAGTCAATGGTTTATGGATTCAATCTTAACTGCTGGTGTACTTGTAGGATATTTTATAACAATGATACTTGGAGCTACTAGCTTCTCATACTACACAAGATTCGTAGATCCTTTAATGGTAGTACTAATCTCAGTTGTATTTATAAGAGTTCCACTAATGACATTATTTAAAAGCTTTAATGAAATGGTTAACGGAAAAGCAGATGATAAAATTAATGATGAAATTAACACCATAGTTGAAGACATAAAAGAAGAATACAACTTCCAAGACTCAGTAACAAGAGTTAGTAAAATAGGTAGAGAACTTAGAATTGAAATTGATTTCGTATTTAATGAAAAATCAACCTTAACTGAACTTGACGAAATGGACAAAGTTCGTGAACAAGTTTATGCTAACATGATTGATATTAAACTAAAGAAATGGTTAAATATTAACTTTACAGGAGATAAGAAGTGGGCGATATAACTTTTATATTAAAGCTGAAGCAGTTTAAAACTATTAAATAAGTTTTAAGCTGCTTTTGTTTTTTTAATGCTTTATTAACTTGTTGTACAAGTGGTATATTTACATCTACGAAATCTGTTAATCTTACGAACAACCCCTACTAATACTATCAATTCACATGCTAATAGCAATAATTGTACATATGATATATAAGAAATATATCTATCATATACATCTCCTATAAGTTTCAAACTTGAATTTGTATCTTGAAAACTTGATATGATTGCTTCTCTGTAAAAATTAAAATCAAAGATGTAATCTGATGGTATATACTTTTCTGGTATTGCTAATGGAAACTTAATAATGTTAAACACGATAAAAATCATAATTATACATATTATAATCTTAGAACTTTCCAATAATATATGTTTATACTCAGCTTGGATAATTTGCAAAAAGTATAATTCCTTTGCTTTTTCTTTTATCATTTTTATCAAATTTAATATATTATTCTTAACATAAATAATTATAAAAATTATTAATAAAATACCTGCTATAAAAATAAACATATTAAAGGTTTGAGAAGCAATTAATTTATTATAACCATAGTTATCACTTTTATATGACCTGACTTTATCGCCTAATGTCTTATTAAGTTCATTATATACATACTTTTCATCATTGCCCTTAGGCACTTTTACAGTAAGAACATCAACAAATTGCCCTTCAATATTCATAGTACTATATGGGACATATACTCTTTCGTACTCATCTTGTGCCATAGCATACAGCATAGATTTATTCTCATCTTGATAAACACCAGTTATATAATAATTTTTTTCCATAAACTTTATTGTATTACCTATAACTTTTGTAGTCTTAAAAAACTTATTAGCCATACTTTCACTTATTACCACTTGATTACTTTGTTTATTCAAATCTAACGCATCAAAAAACGCTCCTTCTATAATCTTCTTAGGATAGAAGTTGATCTCCTTTTCATCTGTGAACACTACTTTAACCTTATCTATCCTAACACCAAATTTGCTTTCTGCTTCTGTTGGTATCTCACTATAGCCTGTAACCTCAAACTTGCTATTTACTTGCTGTAGTTTGTTAAGTTCATTAAAAGTAATTCCTGTAATTTTTTTTGTATTCTTATAAGCAATTGAATCAATTATTTTACTGTCTAGGCATAGCTTTAAGTATATGCTAAAAGTAAGCATAATAGCTATTGCAACTATGCTAATAACTATTTTAACTATATTAGAACTCTTATATATACGTAAATTCATTCCATCACCTCAACATTACAGCAGAATCATCTGTTAATGTTTTTGATGTATCTGTAACAATTTGTTTAACATCGTTAGGAACATCCTTTACTGCACAATTATTCGTGTCTGAATCTACTATATTAACTTGAAGCTTCGCTACATACTTTTCTTTTCCTAATATACCTTGCCTTTCTTTAACAACAAATATATAATTCTGTCTATTTTCCTCAGTTATGCATCTCTTAGGAATAACTTGATTGTAACTTGGACTTGACTTATTAATACTTATAGTTGCTTTTTGCCCTTCTTCAAGTACTATACCATTTGAATTTAAATTAGCACTTAATTCATATACTTTTTCATTACTTAAGTACTGTTTATTTATGACATTAGATTCCATGACTAAATTTTTAGTATCTAATATTTCATCATTTCCACCTTTATTTCCAGCATTATTTTGTCTGATTTTTATACTAACACTTATCTTATCTCCAACCTTATATTTTATAGCTTCATCCTGATTAACTTTCCAAGATACACAGTATTGTGGGGTATCACTAACCATCTCAAATATAACTTGGTTAGGCTGAGTAACGCTACCTTCCATAGCATTTATCCCCACAATTTTTCCATCAGAATCTGCTAATATATTACCATCTTCATCAATACCTTTTGAGACCTTTTCATATTGAAGTTTAGCTATTTCAAGTTCAATCTCCTTTTCCTTAATTAAATCTTTATTAGGCTCAGCCTCATTTTTCAAAGATTTTAAAATATCTTCTGCTTTAAGTACATTTAATTGTGCATTTTTTTTCTGCAATAAAATCTCATCATTTTCTATTTGAGCTAAGCAATCTCCTTTTTTAACAAATTTATTTACATTCACATTAATTTTTTTTATAAACCAGCTATTTGTTGAATATATTCTGTTTTTTGCCTTATACTCAACTACTCCTTGATTTTCAAAAACATCCCCTAAACTTCCTTTTTGCAATTGTGTTACTGTAACTTTAGGCAATAAGAAATTATTTATTGTTTTTGAAAAGAATGTAAGCAATCCTATAATTACAAAAAAGCCAATAGTTATCTTATAGATTTTATGTTTCTTTCTATTTGTATTAATCTCTAACTGCATGATATCTCCTTACTTTATTTCTAAATTTTGTACTCCTTTTAATAAATCCTTTTCACAGTTTAAAAAAAGAAGTATTGCAGGAACCATAAATATTACTCCACAGGCAAATGCTACTCCCAACTCTGAATTATTTATATCTGAGAGAAAAATAGATAAAGGATGCATGTTACCATTCTCCAAAAAAATTAATGGTTGTTCTACCATGTTCCAACTATCAACAAAGCTTAGTATCGCTAATGAAATCACTCCACCTTTACATTGAGGTAAAATAATTTTTGAAAATATGCCAAAATAGTTTGCTCCGTCTATCTTAGCTGCATCGCATTGTTCATCTGGAATTGATCTTATAAACTGTCTAAGCAAAAAAACTCCCAAGGCAGAAAATACTCCTGGCAAAATAACAGCTGAGCGAGATCCAAGTAGTCCAATTTTTTTCAGTATTATATAGTTAGGCACAATTGTCACTTGATATGGCATGAGCATAAGCACTATTATCAAATAAAACATCTGATCTCTTAATGGAAATCTAATTTTAGCAAAAGCATATGCTGCTGGAGTCGAGATTACTACCTGTCCAATCACTATTGGTAAGACCAATATTACTGAATTCCAAAACATCACTAAAAAATTAGGTTTTCTAAATAGTACAGTATAGTATTGTTTTAGCGTTACTAACTCAGGTATAAACTTAAATTTCATAAAGCCACTATTTACTTCTGTATCTGAAGACATGATACCATAAGCTGAAAGTATTTCTCCTTTATCCATAAAAGAATTTGCTATCATTAATAATATCGGAAATAATACAATAACTGCCAATATAATCAAAGGTAAGTATTTTAAAATTGTTGATATTTTCTTTCTTTTATAATTAGCCATATAATCCCCCAATAGACTTAACAGTCTTCCCCATACCTTTTTTCAAATTTCAATAATATATAAACTAAAAGTGCTATAAATATAAATACTAGAAATGCTGCTGTAGATAATCTTTGATAGTTTAAGTTATAAAAATTATTATTCATAAAATGCTGAAGCATATATATGCTGGAATGTGGATAATTCCCACCTAGCATAAATGCCTCTCTATATACTTTGAAAGAGTTTATTATAGAAAATACAAAAACGAAAAATGTAGTTGGCATAAGCATTGGAATGGTAATCTTACAAAAGCTCTTGAACTTTCCACATCCATCAATATATGCAGCTTCATAATAATGTTGAGAAATACTATTTAACCCTGCTAGAAAAATTATTATATTATATCCACAATTCTTCCATATATAAAATAATACTAATATATTAAATGCCCAAGGTGAATTGAGCCAGTCTGTAGATTTATATCCAAAAATAGATAAAAAATCGTTTAATACACCACTTGAATGGAAAAATATTTGCCATACTAATACAACTGATGCTGATGGAATAACTAACGGCATAACGAAGATAGTTCTAAAATATGATATCCCCTTCAATTTACTATTTAGCACTACTGCCATAACTAAAGATATACATAAATTTAATGGAACACTAACAACATTAAAATATAACGTATTCTTTGCTGCTAATTGAAAAGTTTCACTGCTTAATAAATCAATAAAATTTTGAAATCCAACATACTCAACATCACCTATACCTTTAGTAAAGCAAAAATATAGACTTATTATAAATGGAACTCCAAAGAATATAAGATATCCTATTATGCTTGGAGCTATAAAAAAATATCCAGCCATTGCTTCCTTATTTCTTAATTTCATATCTATTCCTCCAGCTATTCGTTTAAATATAGCTTCACTTTCTCTTCAGCTTCTTTAATTGAATTTTCATAGGAACTCTTATCTTTAAAGTATCCATCCAACGCTCGTTCCGTTAGTGCTTCTATTTCCAAATCAATGAACTCACATCTATTAATATTACTTATAAGTGATTTATAATTATTTTCTAAATTCTTTGGTAAGTGCATTATTACTTTTTGATTATTAATCTCAGTTTCTTGTCCTTCAAATTTTTCCTTGCATTCGTCCAAAATATCTTTCACAGCATTATTATTTACTGGGATATAGCGCATACATTTGCTAGCTTGCACCTTTTCAGAGATGGCACATTTTATAAAGTTATATGCCATCTCTTTGTTTTTAGAATTCTTATTTATAGCCATACATTCATCTGCAATAGCAGTAATTTTTCCACCACCATTATATGTTGGAAATGGGCACATAACCTCCTCTTGATTCATTGCTTGTTTTATCACAGAATATGTTTCCATAACATTGACTGGTTCTTCCAACATATTATCATTAAGGAATATAGTTGAGCCGTCCTTAATCATACCGTATACCCCATCTACATACTTTTGCTTAATCTTATCATCAGCAAAATATTTGCTTAACACTTTATAAGTGTTTATCATTTTTGCTACGTCTTCATTATTAAAATTTGTTTTTTTATTCTCATAATCAACAAAATTTAATCCACTGCTAATAATAAAATCAGATAATGGTATAGAATCCGAAAAAATATATTTTTCTTCTTTTCCGTTTATACTTGATGCATGCTGCAAAATATTATCCATAAACTGCTTAGTTGTATAACCATTTTCACACCTTATACTATTATTTTTTAATATTTCCTGAGTACTAATGAATAATGGGACTTTATAGCTAACTGGTACAAAATTCAACTTATCTTTATATACCCCACATTTCATAATCTGAGCATTATAATCCTCTTTCTTAAAAGTCTTATCTTTTTGTATAAATGGATTCATGTCTTCAAAGACACCATTTTTTAAAACCTTGCTTATACTATCTATAATATAATCATCAAACAAAACCACATCTGGCCCTTCTCCCCCCATAACTTGAGTAGATAATTTTTCTTTATATTGTTGCAAATCTGTAAAATTCACTTCATCAACTCTTATATTGGGATACTTTGATTTAAATTCATCTATCGCAGTTCTTAGATAAGGATCATTATTATACATATAAATTTTCAATGTGTTGCTACTAACATTGTTTGAATTATAACCCTTAATCTTTTTGTTTATAATAGGATAAAATCCCAGACCCAAAATAACAGCAATGATTAACGTTATTACTATTACTTTTTTATTTTTTATAAATCCCCTCATTATTTAGCCACCATCCTCCAAATTACTTTGTTTTATAAAGTATACTGCTCAGTAAGTCATTTGTCAATTTATTGAATAATTTATTTTAATATACTTTTATTGATACAAAGTCCTATAAACACAAGTATTTACAACTCCATTTTTTAGTGCTATACTTTGTTTTACAAATTTATTTTTAATAAGGAGTTTAGTATATGAGTAATAAAGAAATTGAAAATGCGATTAAAGATGTAGAATTTATAAAAAATGTAATTGACAGTACTTCCATATCATTAAAGAAATTGAGTACCTCATTTATACAATTAGGCATGTATTTACTTGTTATGATAGCTATAATTACTACTTCGAATATACCAGTAATTGGACAATACTCAAGCAATAATGAATACAGAGCTTATATAGAAATTTTGGGTAAATCTATTTACATTGAAAATGGAACAACACTTAATATAATTATCTCTATTTTTGAACTTATATTTTTTGCACTACTAATATTCGTGATAATAAAAATGTCAAAAATAATTAAAAAAAATAGCTTAACTGGTCTAAGCAAACAATTGATTATACTATGGATATGCATTATAATTTTTAATATGATTTGCATAATATTTTTCCCTAGCTTAATGGAAAGATTCGCACTATCTATTGATCCACAATTCTCTATAAACTCACCAATTTACAGTGAATATGGTATCTACATTATAACTATTTTTAACCTTTTTACTCTTTCAATTGGCTTGTTAATGTTAACTATATTTACTAATCTTAGGCTGCCTAAGTTAATGTTTATTGTATATGTTATTGCTTGCTTATGCTTAATGGTTTTTCCTTTATTGGTAAGCTACTATTTTATTTTTATTACACCAGTCACAGTAATTATTATTGGTATATATCTAAAATTAATCGATGTAAGGTGATGCGTATGGATATGGATTTTAATTCAATATCTGAAGCTTTTGAATCAAAGATTAGGATAGCAATTCAATGCTCCTTGCTCAACGGTCCTAAAAGCTTCAGCGAACTAAAAGAAATTACAGGTGCGACTGATGGAAATTTAAGTTCGCACCTAACTAAACTTGAAAACATTCAACACATTACTGTTGATAAGGCTTTTGTAGGTAAACGTCCTAAAACTACCTATACATTAACTGAACTTGGAAGACAAAAATTATCTGAATATGTGGATTTACTTGAATCCTTAATAAAACTAAACGACAATTAGAGCTTATATTCTGTTTATTTAATCTATAATACTATTTTCTTCCTTCACTATAAGTTTCTCTTTTCTAAATTACTATTACTATTACAATTATTATCCTTATGAAGCAACTGTTTCACACATATAATCAATAAAACAAGCACTATAATGAAAAATGAATTTCCTGCTCCTAAAGCTTTATATAAAGGATCTGCGATTATTAATCCTAAGATTGCAAAAGCAGTTAGAAGTATTTTATAGAAAGAAAATACTCTTCCAATATACTCTTGAGGTATTTCTTTTTGTATTATGCTTCTTGAGTATATACCTTGGATTGTTTGGACAATGCCTACTAATATTAAAACTATAAATGTAAATATAAACTGATTGGAATATCCAAAAATCAAAAAACCTATTCCTGTTATTAATGAGGCTATTATAAATATTTTTATTTGTTTATATTTTGATAGCCACTTTAAAATTAAAGGAACTAATAGACCTCCTATTGCAAAAGCATAATCAAAATAAATTATCCCATCAGAACCTATTCTTAATTGCACATCTGCTATAACTACCTTATAAGTTTCATAGAATCTTCCTAAAACCGCAATCATGCTAACAACTACAAGCATATTTTTTATATCTGTATATTTTAATATAATTTTAAATCCTTCTGCTCCACTCTTAAATATTTCAAACTTAGATATACTATTGCCTACAGTGCAGTGTGTATATTTTATAAAGCTAAATAAAACTCCTGCTATAAGAAAACTTATTGCATTAATTACAAATAATATATTGCTTCCGTAGACTTTATAAATTACGCCTGCCAAAGCTGGAGATAAAAATGTACATATAGATTGCAAAACTGAAAATACAGAATTAGCATATGGTAATTCTTCTTTTATAACTAACTCTGGAAGAATTGCACTTTCAGAACTTTCATCTAAATCATTTAGTGACTGTAAAAGAAAAGCTAATATATATGCAAGCCAAATTCTATTGTTATCTGCAAAAATAAATAGAAATGCTATTATTGAACTGATTGAGTTTGCGTAAAAAATGATTTTTTTCTTATTATATCTATCTGTCATTATGCCTGCTAAATATTGAACCGGAATTCTCAACACTGCCCTTGAAAGCCACATTAATGCAATTGACATTACAGATTTGGTCATATCATAGAGTGCAATTGTTATGGCTACATAATACATATAGTCCCCAATAGCTGAAATAAATCCTCCTAAACTCAATAGCATAAAACTTTTATTTTTAACTAAGTTTTTATACATAGAACCATTCCCCCTTTTATGAAACAATGGCTTTATTATACATACATTTTTTTCCTAATATAAGTCTGCAATTTATTTTTTTTCTGTGCTATAATAAGAATGTAGGGAAGATTTTTACTTATAAAATATTCTTTACAAAAAAATTCTATTGTTATATACTTTATTGGATATGACATACTCTGATAATAAGTAAGTCCATATGCGACGCATATTTGAACTTGTTATTTATTTTCAGATGACAATTAAATACCAGGGGAGCTTGTATTGGCAGGCTGAGAGGAAGTAAACATTAACTTCGACCCATATACCTGATTTGGATAATGCCAACGTAGGAAACCTTAAAATGATGTTAATAGGATGTACCGTTGGTATGTCCTATATTTTATTTTAAGGAGTGTAATTATGACTAAAGAAAAAACTTCTCTATTAAACAATTCTTTATTGTGGTTTGGAGCTGCAATTTCTATTGCAGAAATATTAACAGGTTCACTTATTGCCCCACTGGGTTTCAGTACAGGAGTAACCGCAATTGTTTTAGGTCATTTTATTGGCTGTATTCTTTTATACTTTGCAGGACTTATTGGGTCTAAAAGTGGAATGGCCTCTATGGAATCTGGGAGAATCTCTTTTGGTGAAAAAGGCTCATACCTATTTTCAATTCTAAATATTCTTCAACTAATAGGTTGGACTGCTGTTATGGTTATTAGTGGTGCAAAAGCTTTAGATACTATAACTGGTTCAATTATAAATTACCATAATGAATGGTTATGGTGTATACTGATTGGTTTGCTAATAATAATCTGGATAGTTGTAGGAATTAAAAATCTAGGCAAACTTAACTTATTTGCAGTTGGTGGTTTATTAGTATTATGTGGTATTCTCGCTGCAATAATTTTTAAAGGAAATAAAGTTTATTCCTCAAGTGATGTAATGAGCTTTGGAACTGCTGTTGAGCTAGGTGTAGCTATGCCATTATCTTGGCTGCCACTAATAGCTGATTATACAAGTAAGGCTGACAAACCTAAAGCCGCAAATGCCATTAGCGTTATTTCTTATTTTATAGGTAGTAACTTTATGTACATTATTGGGTTAGGAGCTGCATTATATACTGGTACCACAGATATATCTCAAATCTTAGTTAGTGCTGGACTTGGAATCGCTGGGGTAATAGTTGTACTACTTTCTACAGTTACTACTACATTTTTAGATGTATATTCAGCTGCCATAAGCGCACTTAATATAAATAAAAATTTAAACGAAAAGTTTATAACAATTCTTGTTTGTATCATCGGAACTGTTATAGCAATGTTTACTCCAATTGAACAATATCAAGATTTCCTTTACTTTATAGGTTCAGTGTTTGCACCTATGATTACTATACTAATTACAGATTATTTTATATTAAAACATACACAGGTTACAGAATCAGTTAATATATCCAATATCATTGTGTGGATAATAGGATTTATTGTATATAGAAAGTTTATTCAATTAGATACGCCTTTAGGCAGTACTGTTCCTGTAATGATTGTTGTTTCTATTTTATGTTTACTCGTTAATTATTTTAAAAAAATTATCCGCAAATAAAAATTCTTTGGGAGGGAAAAATATGTTTGAAGAAATTTTAAAAAATGTTCAAGAAAAAACACCTCTAGTTCACAGCATTACAAATTATGTTACTGTTAATGATTGTGCCAATATAATTCTTGCTTGTGGTGGCTCACCAATAATGGCAGACGATATCAATGAGGTTGAAGATATCACATCTATATGTAACACTCTTGTAATTAACATTGGTACTCTTAATGAACGCACTATTGATTCCATGATAAAGGCTGGTAAGAAAGCTAACGAATTAAAACATCCAGTTATTCTTGACCCTGTAGGAGCTGGTGCTTCAAAATTTAGAAATGATACTGTAAAAAAACTTTTAAGTGCAGTTAACTTTTCAGTTATTAGAGGAAATATCTCAGAAATTAAGGCTGTAAATGCTGGCAGTGGCACTACTAAAGGTGTTGATACAGATATTAATGATGCAGTAAGTAATGATAATTTAAAAGAAGTAGTTAGCTTTGCTAAAGCTCTAAGCCAAAAAACAGGAGCAATTATCGCTATTACAGGTGCTATAGATATAGTAGCTGATAGCCAAAAAGCCTATATAATTAAGAATGGTACTTCTGCTATGTCAAAAATCACAGGTACAGGCTGCATGTTAACTACAGTTATAGCAAGCTTCTGTGGTGGAAATTATGATAATCTTTTAGATTCAACAGCTTGTGCCGTTTCTGCCATGGGTATATGTGGGGAATTAGCATTAGAGAAAGTAACTAAACTTGATGAGGGAACCTCTTCATTAAGAACATATATAATTGATTATATGAGCAAAATAAACAGCTCTATATTAAATAAAAAAATGAAAATAGAAACAATATAGATTAGGAGGATTACTATGAAAAAGGTTTTAACTATTGCTGGTTCAGATTGCAGTGGTGGTGCTGGAATTCAAGCTGATATTAAGACAATGACAGCTCATAAAGTTTATGCTATGAGTGCCATTACAGCATTAACAGCTCAAAATACCACTGGAGTCTATGGAGTTTTAGAATCCACTTCTGAATTCTTAGAACAACAGCTTGATTGCATATTTAAAGATATCTTCCCAGATGCAATTAAAATAGGAATGGTGTCTTCAATTTCTCTAATTGATGTCATAGTAAAAAAACTTAAAGAGTATAATGCCCAAAATATAGTTGTAGATCCTGTGATGTTTTCAACAAGCGGCCATGCCTTGATGTGCAGTGACGCTATGGATACTTTAAAAAACAAACTTATACCACTAGCTGATATTATAACTCCAAATATTTCTGAAGCTGAAGCTCTTTGCGGCTTCTCCATTGAAAATACTGAACAAATGTTAGAAGCAGCTAAGGTGATTTCATCACTATTAAATGGTTCTGTTTTAATAAAAGGTGGGCATCTTACAGATAGTGCTGACGACTTATTATATATTGATGGGAAAGTTACTTGGTTTAATGGAGAAAAGATTGATAATCCAAACACTCACGGAACTGGCTGCACACTTTCATCTGCCATTGCCTCTAACCTTGCACTAGGTTTCAATATGAATGATAGTGTCAAAAATGCAAAAAGTTACATTACTGGTGCATTGAAAGCAAATCTTGATTTAGGTGCTGGAAGTGGCCCACTAAATCATTGCTTTAACATAATTATTTAAACTAATAAATATTTGATTTGCGAATTTAAGACGATATTCTCATATACGATCTTATATATCCTAATGTGAATATTTTAAAAACGCCTATAGTTCTATTCCATCTAAATGTTGGTAGAATTATAGGTTTTTTTGTCAAAATTTCAGAACTTGTCCACCAACATTTTAGTGGAACACTTCTACATAGCTCTTACTGTATAAGTTCTAATAAGTTCTAAATAGAATTCTACCTAAATAACCGTACATATTACTCAAACATGTATTTTATTTACTTGAATATATAAGGGTTTGCACTAAATATTTAATACTTGCATATATCCATTAATTACTAAGTATATAAAAACTTCTACTGGTTATCATAATAGCATAGGGTGCTTAACAGTCGAGCAAAGATTTATATTTGCTTTTGATAAAGAGGTGAATATAAGTCGAGCAAAGATTACCTATAGGTTAAAATCATAATAAATTTTAGCTTATATATAGTCGGAGATAAAATTCTATACTGTGAGGAAAAGCTTTTATATAGTCGAAGTAATTTGATTATATAAAGGTTCCAACTTATGATATGGAGTCGAGCTAAGATTGCCTAAAGTATTGCATGATTTCGATCTAATGGTTATATTTAGCCGAAAGGTTATTTATAGTTGTGAAAATATTTTATGTAGTTGAACAAACCATCTTTATAGGTGAGTAGGTGCTATATAATAGTCGAAAGATTATTATTTGGTATTCTAATTTATCTACTTTTGATAAATTTTTTACTTATATTGGTGCAAGTGAAGATTGTTAAGTGCTCTTTTATAGAGTAGCAATCAACTTATATCTATTATGAGTTGGTTGCTACTTTTAATTTCTTACTTATTAGAATAATACATCATAATTACATCTGAATACAAATCAAAGGCACATGAATAAACAATTGTTTTCCCATCTATTACATTAATATAAAATGATCCATCACAAACGATTGCATCAAATTTCATGTTTTCTGGATTCAAATCATTCCTTACTTGAACAAAATGAGATACGCAGGCTTTTAAAAAGCTTTGAAAAGGACGATATCCTGCTGCCGGTGGTATTGGTGGATTACTAGTAGCTATATTGTAACTTTTTGTTCCTAAACTAACTCTAAAAACTTTGATATGCTGTTGAAATTCTCTAAGTTCATTTTCCACCCCTTCAGCATCACTACTACCGATACAAGGATGTTCCATTTTTCTAATTCCTCCGACTCCAATAATTTCATGAGAACTGCTCTCTTCATTATTAGCTCGTTCTTGCTCTTCAATTTTCTTTTTTTCATCTATCTTATCATTTAAGTTATTAACTCTTTCATCTATATCCTTAGATTTATAAGTTATTTTTTCTATTGCTATACATGCATCTTCAACTGTACCACTATCAAGTATCTTCTGCACTTCATCAAGTTTCTTAATACTATCTTCAATTTGTTTTATTTCATTAATTTTACCATTAACCTTGTCATCAGATTTAACATCAAGAGCTTGTTTGTATACACTTTTTGCTTCTTCATATTTTTTTGCTGCCATAAACTTTTCTGCAGAATTCAATAAAGCCTCAAATTTACTCTGCTTTTGCTCATTAAGAAATAAATAAGTTCCAGCACCGCCAAGTAGAATTAATAATAATACTATAATGCTAATTATAACTTTTTTCTTCATAAAATCTCCCCGCTAATAAATTATTTGTTTTTAATTAGTTTATCACCTATTAGACATAAATGTAAATAAATTATAAATATTTCAATGTTTAAAAATTATATAAAAGTCAATAATCATAACAAGGGGTGATTGAATTGTATAGAAGAAATATTATTAAATATAATGTCATTATTGCAGTAGAAGCAGTAGCTTTGGCTATTGCAGTTGCAGCACTAATACTTTTCCCTATATTATTTTAATTTTTCACTAATTTAGATCCCTCAATATAAATTTATAATACTTATAACTAAAGCCTGTTATGTACCCCCTACATAACAGGCTTTATAACTATAATAACTCTTACTAAAATACTCTACAGACTTCCTAATCGAACTTAAACTTACTTATTTCAATCTTCAATTTATTAGCAACACTTTCAAGATTATTAGCATACTCAGTAAGCTCGTCCATTGTTGCATTTACTTCTTGTACTGAAGCTGATACTTGCTCTGAAACTGAAGCTGTTTCCTCAGATACAGATGCAATACTCTCCACTTGTTCTGCTACTTCTGACTTATTTTCATTAATTTTTTCATTTAAAGTTTTTATCTTCTTAATTGCTTCAGTTAATTGAACCACTGAATCAGCTATTTCATTAAATAACGCTTTAGTAGATTCCATCTCAGTATCCTGAACTTCTAAAAGCTTTGTACTTTCAATCATAGCCTCTCTAGCTGCATTAGCCTTAGAATTTATCTCTTCTACAATACTTTGAATCTGATTTGTAGAATTTCTTGATTCTTCTGATAGTCCTCTTATTTCTTCAGCAACTACGGCAAACCCTCGTCCTGACTCGCCTGCCCTTGCTGCTTCTATGCTTGCATTTAAGGATAATAAATTAGTTTGTTCTGTTATTTCTGATATAGCATTTGATATATAATTAATCTTCTCTATGCTCTTAACCATATCAGTGACTATACTTGTTGTCTCAATTGAGTTCTCCTTTGTTTTCTTTGACTTTTCCCTAAGTGCACTAATAGTTCTTAATCCTCTACTACTTAAGTGTTCAGTTTTATCAGATAAATTACTAATACCTTCAGTTTCTTTTGCAATTTCATCCATGCCATTTGACAATGCCTCTACACTTTCACTTACACTTGTAGATGATTGAGCCTGGCTTGTTGCACCATTAGCAACTTCTTGAATAGCATGTGATACCTCTGAAACTGATGCTGTAGTCTCTTCTGACATACTTGAAATATTAATTGATGCTTCTACTAATGATTGTGATGTTGTTTCAACACTTTGTATAAGCTCTGATACATTTTCCACCATAGAGTTAACATTGTTCCCCAAGATGCCAAATTCATCTTTTACTGTTACCTTTACTCTCTCAGTAAAGTCTCCATTAGCTACCTTGCCTATTACTCTATTTACTTTATTTAATTCTTTCATTATCCGTAACGCAATTATAGCCCCAAGTATAACTCCGGCAACTATAGCTATTGCCATGGTAATAACTATTGCTAGGTTCAGTTCCCGTATATTAGACCTTACTTCATCCCCATTTATCATCCCAATTAACTTCCATGAAGTAGCTTGATTAGTTTCTTGTGATATGTAATCTAATTTTCCTTGCTTATCCTTCCATTCGTAGCTACCTTCTGCTTCTGATTTCACATTATTCCAAACTGGTAGCTCGCTAAAATTCTTCACGCCTTTTTTATCATTGCTATTACTTAATATAACATTACCATCACCATCCACAAGAAATATCAATCCAGTATTTAATAACTTTGTACTTTTAAAATATGACTCCATAGATTCCAAAGATAAATCTATGGCTACAACTCCAACAAATTTATTATCTGAATCCATCACTGCTTGTGCTATAGTCATAATTTGTTTGCCTGTAACATTATCTTTAAATGGCTTAGTAAATATCACTTTTCCGTTAGCCTCTTTAGCTAACTTGTACCAATCTCTTTCTTTAAAATTAAAATCCTTTATATTCATCACTTTACTATCTAATATTATTTCCCCATATTCCCCTGCATAATATGCATTTAGAATACCTTCATTAGTTTCTTTTGTGACCTTCATAGACTGCTGAACATATCCTACTGTTGTCTTATGCTCTACTTCGGAATCAGTTAAATCTGGTATGTCATCATCTTTTGTAAGTACATTAACTTGTCTTGATATTGTTTCCACACGATTTGAAAACCCTTTATTTACTTCTTTAAGTGTTTGCTTACTTGCTAATTTTAAAGTTTGTTCAAGCGAACTTTTGGATTTATATACAGAAATACAACCTAAAGAGATTATAGGTAATATTACTAATAATGAAATACTACCTATTAATTTTGTTAGTAATTTGTTTCTAAACTTCATATATTGTTTCCTCCCAGCCAAATTAATCTTCTCAACTCACTTTAATATTTTATTAAAATAATCAAATAACCCTATGCTTCCTATTTTATACCTATATTCTTCCTATTTCAATTTTTTATGACAATTATCAAGATTTTAGTCATAAAATATATTATTTTGTCTTTTATACTATTAATGGTTATCCCTTTTTATATTGACCATATGGAGGAAATTAGTATAATTAGAATAGAAAGTTATTTGAAATAACACTTTTCATAATATAAGGGAATATCAAAAAATTTAACATTATAATTTAAAAATTGGGGGAATTACTTTGAAGATTATTAATGATATTACTAATTTTATATTTTTAGATAACCAGCCTGAAAAGGCTGATATAATCTTTATTGCAGGGACTTCTTGGCCTGCACCTACAGAAAGAGCAGCTGAAATATATAAACATGAAGATGTACCTTATATTCTACCTTCTGGAAAGTATGGTGTGAATTTAGGATATTTCCCTGGACCTAAGGCAAAATCAGATATCTACAATGGAAACTATGCTACTGAATGGGAATATATGAAGGATGTATTAATAAAATGTGGAGTACCTTCTACTGCAATTTTAAGAGAAGATTCTGCTGAATTTACTTATGAAAATGCCTTTAAATCTCGTAAGGTCACTGATGAAAATAACTTGAACATAAAAAAAGCCATTATTTGTTGTCAAGCCTTTCATGCAAGACGATGCTTGATGTATTATAAATGGGCATTTCCTGAAGCAGAATTTTTACTTTGTCCTGCTGAAACTCAAGGTATAAACAAAAACAATTGGTATAAAAGTGACTACGGAATAAAGCGTGTAATGGGTGAACTTATGAGATGTGGTGATCAGCTTCAAGAAGCTATCCCTTTCTATAGAGAATTTCTTAAATGACTTCAGAATGAAATTATAGTAACTATAATGAACATATCTTTTTATTAAATAGAACTATTAACCCCAAAAGATAGTATTGAAAATTAACTTTCTAAGTTATATCTTCAATACTATCTCTTTACTTTGTTCCAATTTTACTTCTATTTAGTCATCTGAAAATAAATAACAAGTCTAAATAGATTAACATATAAACTTATTTGCTTTAATATGACTTATTAATCCAATTCAATAGCACCAGTATACAACTGATAGTATCTTCCTTTTAAATCAAGCAATTCATCATGAGTTCCACGTTCAATAATCTCACCTTGATCCATAACCATGATTGCATTAGAATTACGAACTGTGGAAAGTCTATGAGCAATAACAAAGGTTGTTCTGTCCTTCATAAGTCTATCTAGTCCATGCTCAATATGAAGCTCAGTCCTTGTATCAACAGAACTTGTTGCTTCATCAAGAATTAGAATAGGAGCATCTGCTACTGCTGCTCTTGCTATATTTAGAAGTTGACGTTGACCTTGACTCAAGTTAGCACCATCACCTTCAATTATAGTATCATATCCATGAGGAAGACGTTTTATAAAGGAATGTGCACTTGCTAACTTTGCTGCTTCTTCTATTTCTTCATCAGTAGCATTAATTCTACCATATCTAATGTTTTCTCTTACTGTACCCGTAAAAAGATGTGTATCTTGTAACACTATAGATATTGCATTTCTTAAGCTATCTTTTTTAATATGCTTTAAATCTATACCATCCACTGTTACTGAACCTTCATTTATTTCATAGAATCTTGTTAATAGATTAATTACAGTTGTTTTTCCTGCACCTGTAGAACCTACAAATGCAATTTTTTGCCCTGGTTTAGCATAAAGAGAAATATCCTTTAATATAGTTTTATTGTCATTGTAACCGAATGTCACATTATTAAATCTAACATCACCTTTCACAGGAATAAGTTTTTCTGTGTTTCCATCTTTACTAGGCAGCTTCCAGAAGAATTCACCAGTATTGTTTTTTATAAGTTCCCACGCATCCTCTGGATCCTTTTCTTCAACCTTTTCTTCCATAACTTCAAAAATACGTTCAGCACCTGCTATTGCTGATACTAAACTATTATATTGATTTGAAGCTTCATTTATAGGTCTTCCTATTTGTTGAGTAAGCTGCAAGAATACAACTAAGCCTCCAACACTAATGTGACCAAATACAGAAAGCACTCCCCCTATTGCAGCAACTAATGCATAGGTAAGATAATTAATATTTTTTGATAATGGCATCATCATTCCAGCGTACCCTTGAGCAGTGGTTGCTGCTTCACAAAGAGCATTGTTTAACTTATCAAATTCTTTCTCAGCAGTTTCTTCATAGCAGAATACTTTTACTACTTTCTGCCCTGTCATTATTTCTTCAACATACCCATTTACCGCTCCTAAATTCTTCTGCTGAGCCACAAAGTATTTACTACTGACTTTCATTAACTTACTTGCAGATATAGCTATTAAAGGTGCAATAACTACTACTACCAATGTTAACAACCAATTTCTATATATCATTAAAGAAAAGATCCCCGTTAGAGTAATTGCACTAGAAAAAAGAGTAACAATTCCATTTTGTGTAGCATCATACAAAGTATCCACATCATTTGTAAAACGACTCATCAATTCACCATGAGTATTAGAATCAAAGTATCTTACTGAAAGCTGCTGAAGATGTGAAAATAAATCATTTCTGATATCAGTTATAGTATGTTGTGCAACTATAACCATTAGTCTGCTTTGCAAATAAGCAGCCACAACTCCAATTAAAAAGATTGAACCTAATACAATAACTCCATGTAAAAGTCCTGCAAAACGTGCTGATATTGATAAGTTCCCCCCAACAGGTTGAAGAAAATTATCTATTATTGGCTGTAAATACGAAAGTGATGCTAATGAAGTAACTATATTAACAAGTACCATAGCAAATGCTAGTATAAGAGCTATTTTATTACGACTTATATATTTCCATAAATACTTGATTGTTTTTTTCACATTCTTAGGTTTACGAAGGTTTTTACCTTGAGAAGCTTGCTCTTGTTTTTCTTTCTTTGCTTTTCTCATTATGCATTCACCTCTTTTCTTTGTTGTGAATTATAAATTTCCTGATACTCCTCATTACTCTCTAATAGCTCTTCATGAGTTCCTAAACCCACTATTTTACCATCTTCAAGTACAATTATCTTATCTGCATCCTGAACAGAACTAATTCTTTGAGCAATTATAAAAGTTGTAGTATCCTTCAATGTAGTGCTAAATGCAGTCCTTATTTTACCTTCGGTAGCAGTATCCACAGCACTAGTACTATCATCAAGAATTAGAATAGGTGGTTTCTTAAGCATCGCCCTTGCAATACATAAACGTTGCTTTTGTCCTCCAGATACATTTACACCACCTTGATCAATCCAAGTATCATACCCATCAGGAAATCCCATTATAAAATCATGAGCTTGGGCATTCTTTGCTGCTTCTATTATTTCTTCATCTGTTGCATTCAAATTTCCCCACTTAAGGTTATCTCGAATAGTTCCTGAAAATAAGGTATTCTTCTGCAGAACCATTCCTATGTTATTACGCAAAGATTCAATAGTATAATCAATTAAATTCTTGCCATCAATAAGAATCTCACCAGAAGTTACATCATAAAGTCTTGGAATCAATTGAACTAGTGAACTTTTTCCTGAGCCTGTCCCACCTATGATTGCCACAACTTCACCCTTATGAGCTTTAAAATTTATATTCTCTAAAATAGTTTCATCTTGCTCTAGATTATACTTAAAGCTCACATTCTTAAATTCAACTTCACCTTGTATAAGTTCAACATCTTTTGCTGAAGCCTCATCTTCAAGATCCACAACTGTGTTAAGTACTTCTAAAATACGTTTATAAGAAGCACTGGCTTGTGTTACCATAATAAATATCATTGAAAGAACCATTAATGACATAAGAATCATAAAAATATAGTTTATAAAAGCAGTCATTGAGGCTACATCAAGAGTTCCATGAATAACTTGTGAACCTCCAAACCACAAAACTGCTACAATTGCAGAATTCATTGCAAACATCATTATTGGCATATTAAAAATCACTATGTTTATAGCCTCAAAAGATGATTTCATTAACTTGTCGTTAGTTCCATAAAACTTTTGTTTTTCATATTCTTCTCTAACAAAGGATTTAACTACACGAACATTGGTTACATTTTCTTGAACACTGGCATTTAACCCATCTAGGCACTTCCTTAACTTTTGAAATAAAGGCATAACCTTATAGATAATCGTTCCTAAAGCAATAATTATCACTGGAATTACTATAGCTAAAATAACTGCTAGGGATGCATTCAGACTAATAGCCATTAAAAGTGCAAAAATAAACATTAATGGAGCTTTAACACAAATTCTTAGTCCCATTATCACAGTATTTTGTAATTGCGTAACATCATTTGTAAGTCTTGTGCTCAACGAAGCTGTAGAAAAATCATCTATGTTCTTAAAAGAAAAAGTCTGAACTTTAGAAAAAAGACCCTTTCTAAGATTGGCTGCAAATCCTACTCCTGACTTGGCAGAAAACTTAGAATTTCCTATGCCACCTATAATAGATATTCCTGAGAAAATTATCATTATAATACCTATCATAACAATGTAAGATAAATTTTTCGATTGTATACCTTTACCTACAATAGCTGCCATTAATTGTGGCTGAATAATTTCTGACAAAACATCTAGGCACATAAAAAATATTGCAAGCCACACTTCTTTTTTATATGGCTTAAGGTAATATGCAATTTTTTTCAATTTTATCACCGTCCTTTAATACGTATATACATATAATTTTAACTATCTTTTGTACATTGTTTTTAATATCAGCAAATATACTTAAATTAGTTAAAAAAAATAGTAAGTTAATTTTTACAATCAACCTACTAAAGTGTAATTCTCTCAATTTTATTAGTCAACCACTATAAGTCAACTACAATTACTTATATTTTTATATGTTTATATCTTATAAATTTAGTTTCACTATGCAAGAGTGTTTTTTATCTTCATAAAAGCATAGTCCAAAGCTGATTCAGCATTACCTACATTTTTTCCAGCGCCTTGTGCCATCAAAGCACTTCCACCGCCTCTTCCATCAACCAAGGTAATGGCATCTTTTAATAAGTCATTCATACTAACAGCCTTTATATCTTTAGACGCACTAAAGTTTAAATTCACCTTATCTTCTACCTTATTTCCAAATAAAACTATAACTTTTTCATTATCTACAAGCTTTGAAGCTAGCTTAGATAGATACTTCAAATTTTCATTTGTATATAAGCACTTAACTACAGTAATATCTTTTATTTTTTCAGCATTTTCTAGTATTTCCTTAACTTCATATGAGCCAACCTTCTCAGTTAATTTCTTATTTTCATCAAGAGCTTCCTTTAACTGAGTTGTTAAATTATTTATAGCATTAGTTACTTCAAGTTCATTACAATTTAAAAATCTACATATCTCTGTTACAAAATCATCTTTTTTAAAGTAATCCTCAACTGCTCTTTTACCTGCTAAAAATTCTATTCTTGTAGTATTATTCTTATGTTTTTCCCACTTCTTAATCTTTATTAATTGAAGATCTCTACAATCACTTGGATGAACTCCACAACAAGCATTTATATCTAAATCTCCTATTTTTACTACCCTTATAGCTTCATCCGTATTTGGAAGTGCCCTTCTTAAACCTAGTTTTTTCAATTCAGACTTAGTTGGCCATAAGAATTCTACCTTCATTCCTTGATGTATAACTTCATTCGCCTTAATTTCAACTGCTCTAACTTGTTTTTCATCAATACTACCAATTATATCTATAGTACTAACTTCTTTTCCCAAATGAATTCCTGCTGTATTGGCATTAAATAACTTAAAAAAGCATCCAGACAAAACATGCTGACCTAAATGTTGCTGCATCCCATCAAACCTATTTTCCCAATCCAAAACACATTTAACCTTATGAATTTTTATAGGCTTTTTTTCTGTTACATGATAGACTACTCCAGCCTCTTCATATACATCAATTACTGGATGTACATCTATCATTCCTTTGTCTTGAGACTGACCTCCTCCACCTGGGAAAAAAGCAGTTCTGTCTAAAACAACATGAAACTTTCCATCCTTCTCTATGATATCCTCTATCTCTGCTGTAAATTCTCTTACATATTGATCTTCATAATAGATTTTTTCCATAATATCAACTCCTGCACAAATGTTATTTGAATTTCTATTTTATTATACTTTTCCAATCTATATATTTGTTAAGTATATCCACTGCCTTCTCTAAATAATCCTTTTCTAAGTCAGTAAATCTTGCAATTTCTTCACTGTCTAAGTCTAAAACCCCAAGCAACTCTCCATCCTTAACTATTGGAACTACCACTTCTGAATTAGATGCTGCATCACAAGCAATATGACCTTCAAACTCATGTACATTTTTAATTAATAGAGTTTCTTGCTTTTCTGCTGCTGTTCCACATACCCCTTTACCTATTTGAATTTTTGTACATGCTGGCATTCCTTGAAAAGGTCCAAGAATTAATTCATCATTATGTACCAAATAGAAACCACACCAATTAATTCTGCCTATCATAGCATTAATCACTGCAGAAGCATTACTTAGCTTTGTTAATCCAAGCTCATCCCCTTGAATTAATCCCTCTAGCATAAGTAACATATTGTCTAGCTTATCTTTTTCACTCATTCCATCAAACATCTTTATATCAAACATAATTATTCCTCCTCATAACAATGCGTAGAAACCACATAAATTATTATCTTTTTAAGTTTCATTATAACACCTATACATTGCATTTTTCTACATGTAAGTTGTATATAAGCACTCTATTTGTCTCCTATCATAAAAAAAGAGACTGAATTACCATAGAAAATAACGTCTATGATAAAATCAGTCTCAAATATATATAATTATAAGGGATTACATGTTAAATTTTTTGTACTTTAAATATAATGGGTTTAATAAATTTTATACATTTTAAATCATAGGCTATTTATTGATATATTGTATCTTTATAGAACTGTTCCATAATAATGTTGGTGGACAAGTTACAAAAATTCGACATTTTTCTACCAACATTTAAGTGGAATAGTTCTATACAATCTTTATTTATCCCATAACCATAACCCATCTATGATTAACTTGTCTCTTATTTAGTTACAAAACACAGCATTTATTATAAATATAAATCATCTGAGAATTCTAATCATGCTCTATTTTGATACTAGGAACCCTAGAATTGTTACCTCTTTATCTCTAGCTTGATTTTGCACTTCTATTTCAACTCTATGCTTTTTAACTTCGTTACCTTCAACTAAAATTTCAGTTTCAGAATAATCTCCCCAGCCATCTTTAAAATAAGTGTCTATGTTTTTAACTTCATCATTGATTTTTACAGTAATCTTTCCTGCTGTCTCAGCTACAGATTTTTTATATAGAATTGATACATTTTTTCCTTCAACTTCTGCTATCAATGTACCTGCTACATTTTTTGAACCTACAAACTTCCAAGCATTTTTAAATACTTGAAAACCATCTTCACATTTTTCAAATCCAATATTTTTTTCTACATTAGTAGTAGCATAATTTTCAATTATTCCATTGATGTATCTGTCTCCAAAAACACATTCTTTACTTAATACAGAATCATCTATTTCTATATTATTATCATTTTTATATTCATCAATTACACTTTCAATATAGTTTATAATAAGCTCAGAAAGTAATTTATGCCCTGTATCATTTGGGTGAACTTCATCTGTAGAAATTTCTTCCCACTTAACTTCATTTTTTGTTAACAGATCAAATACCACGTCTCTATAACTTATCATAGGTACATTGTAGTTTTTACCTATAGCTATCTGCTGTTCTTGCATATTAATTCCGCCTTCAATTATCATGAAGATTTCAACAACAGCAGGCTTACTTTTGCTGCTTAAAATTTTTCTTATTAAACTTTCATATGCTACTTTATAGAAATAATCTTCCTTATCATTTACAGCAAAATCTATAAATACTATATCGGGATTTAAATCTAATACTTGCTTTGCAACTCTATGAACACCAATTAAGGAACCCGTAGCTCCAACACCTGCATTTATATGTTTTACCTTAACATTATTAAATTTTTCTTTGAACCAGCTATATACTAATTCAACATAACATTTTTCGTAGATACTTGAATTACATCCTTGTGTTATTGATCCACCCAAAAATGCTACAGTTATGTCTTGTCCATTTTCAGCTTTTTGAATTAACTTTTTTATTCTATTGGTATCGCCTCTGCTAATTATAGATTTTTTTAATATTTCATCAATAATTTTGATTTCCATAGCCATCTGTCCTTTCAATTATTTTTATAGAATATATTTATTGTTGATCCTTTCTTCTTCTCTTTATTATTTCAATAAAACTATCTACACTGCTTAAATTCAAACAATAAAATATAAAAATATATAGAGGAAGTAATATTACTAAAATTAGAACAGGCCATTTATATCCTACAAATATAAATGCAATTAGCAAAATAATGCTATATATAAAATTCTTTAGATTGAAAAACATGAATATGAACCCTTCTAAAATTGTTCCCTCTTCTTTCTCTATACTATGTAATTGAATATTTAAAAGCTGCCAGAATAGACAAAATAAAATTGTCATTATACAAAGGTAACCCAAAAATAAATTTAGCACACCAGCTATTGGAGAATTTATTTTCTTCAATATTATAACCAATGCTGACAGCCATATTAAAATTAGAATAGGCATCAAGTCTTTTTTAAAGTTCTTGAATTCTCCTTTAAATATAGGAAGATAATTATCTCTTATATTACTATATCCGTCTACTTTTCCTTCTTTAATCAGTTTGACTAAAACTAAATTAGCTTTAAGAACTGGTTGAAAGGTGAAAAAAAGCGCTCCTATAACTAATAAAATCATAGAAAGAAAATTCACTTTAAATAATGCATAAAAACTATGTATTGTTTGTACTAATCTATTATTCTCTTGCATACCTATCACACCTTTTTTATTATGTGGCATCTGAAAACAATTAGGTTTATATGCTAGTTTATTTTCAGATGCCTAAATATAAGAAGAGTATATCACTCTTCTTATATTTATTTAATCCTAATTTATTAGAATCCTTGAGATGTCTTTGAATCATTCCAAGCTTTATTTAAATCTGCGATTGCTTTATCAAAATCTGCTTTGCTCTTCTTAGCTGCTAATGCTGCTGGTTGAACAAATGTACCACCCCAGATATCAATCTTACCTTTGTTGATTACTAAATCAAATTTTCCATCATCTTCTTTACTAGCTGGATCTTGAACTAATGTGTTAACACCAGATTTAATGAAATCTTGAAGAGCCTTATCTCCACCTGTTAACTTCTTGTTGTTTGGTATAAATCCATTATTTGCTGCATAATCAGAATCAAGGAATGCATACATAAATGCTTTAGCTTCTTCTTTATGAGTTGATTTGCTGCTTACACCATATGCATAATCTGGACTTAATATAGTATATGTCTTACCATCTTTAGTTGGGAAAGCCATAAATCCTATATCATCCTTGTTTGTTGCTAATCCCTTCATTTGAGGAATAGCCCATGTTCCTAGAGGCATCATAGCTACTTTTCCAGTTGCTAAATCAGTCTTTGATTGCTCCCAGTTAGTTGTTGTTAAATCTTTTTCTGTCCATCCTTTACTTATAAGAGTATAAAGAACTTCTAATGATTGTCCAAGTGGCTTTGATGCATCAAATACTGATGAATCTTTATATACTGTGTTAGGGAAATTCTTATCTCCACTGAATGCCCAACCAGTTGTATACCAGTTACTTAATGTCCATTTTGCACTAAAGTTTGTTGCTAAAGGAATTGCACCTGTTTTTGCAATTTTATCACAAGCTGCATAGAATTGATCTAAAGTTTTTATTTGTGTATCGTCAACTCCAGCCTTTTTAAATACAGCCTTGTTGTAAACAATACCTGTTGCTCCTAATCCATATGATAATCCATAAACTGTGTAAGTATCTTTACCTTCATCTTTAACTGCACTTAATTTATTTGATTGATATTCACTAATCTTTGAATCAGTATCTTTTCCTAATGGTTCAAAGAAGTTAGGAAGTTCTTTCTTAGGCATTGTACTTGGTAATAAAAGTACATCACCATAGTCATTTGAATTAAGACGAACCTTTATATCTCCTTCATAATCTTTAATTGCTTCCCATTTGATTGTAACTCCTGTCTTTGCCTTATAGTCATCTCCAAATTTCTTTAAATCTGTATCAACTATATCAGTTCTTTGAGTTAGAACCTTAAGTGTAACATCTTTCTTTCCATTGCTACCAGCAGATTTAGATCCACAACCTACTAGCATTCCAGCTGTAAGTGCTCCTGTTAATACCATACATAATGTTTTTTTCATTTTCATACTCTTTTCCCCCTCTTATATTAAATATTAAGTTATCGGTAACTTAACAACTTTATTGTAACTGTTTACAAGCATAAGGTAAATAGCAGTATATTAGTTTTCTTAACACTTTTTAATATGTTATTTACTTTACAACTTTCTTCTTAACGCCATTCTTTTTCATCCCCTGAAGCTAATACAGAATTGTTTTTTACATACTCCACAAGTTCTTCTACGTTAGTGTATGCCACAGCTAAGTATGTGTCAGCAGCTCCATAGTATATTGCAATTCTTCCTGTAGTTTCATCATGCAATGTAGCACATGGGAATGCAACATTTGGTACGAAACCTGTTGTTTCGTAACTTTCCTCAGGAGTCAATATATAATCTTTACATCTGTATAATACTTTTGAAGGGTTATCTATATCTAATATGGCAGCTCCCATTGAATATACAAATCCATTACATGTAGTAGAAACTCCATGATATAACATTAACCAACCTTCTGATGTTTCTATAGGTACAGCACCTGCCCCTATCTTAACTCCTTGCCACCAGCCAGCAGCACCTTTAGTCATTACTTTTCTATGTTTTCCCCAGAATACTAAATCTGGACTTTCACTTAAGAAAACATCACCAAATGGAGTATGTCCACTATCTGACGGTCTACTTAAAAGTGCATAGTTACCATGTATCTTTCTTGGGAATAAAACTCCATTTCTGTTGAATGGTATAAATGGATTTTCAAGTCTTACAAAGTTTTTAAAATCCTTTGTCATACCAAGACCTAGAGCGGCCCCTGAAAAATCTGTACACCAAACTATATAGTAAGTATCTTCTATTTTAACTACTCTTGGATCATAAGAATAATCTGGTTGATAATCATTACCTTTTTCATCTTTCCATTGAATTTCTTTATCTTCTATATCCCACTTTAAACCATCTTTACTTCTTCCAACATGAATTCTAGCTTTTCCATCTTTATGATCAGCTCTAAAAATTCCAATAAATTCACCTTCATATGGAACTACTGCACTATTATATACTCTAGCTGTACTAGGTGTAGGATTCCAACCAATAATAGGGTTATTAGTATGTCTCCATACAAGTCCTTCAAATCCTTCTGGCTTATCTTGCCATGGAATATTAGTTGAACCTTTACTTAATATCTTAACTTTACTCATATTTATCATCCTCTCTCTACTATTTATTTAATAATTCTAAATTTTTTCTTACTAATTCATTTCTTTGCTTAACACAGTCTACAGATCTTAATGGATCTTCCGGTGTGTTAAATGCATAATCAAGAAGTCTTTCAATTGTAGTTGTTGCTACATGAAGTCTTGTGTCTGAAGAAGCATAATAAATATATACTTCACCACTTTCTTTAACAATTGCTCCATTGGTAAATACTACATTAGAAACGTCTCCAACTCTTTCTTCGCCCATTGGTGCTATTAAATATCCACTTGGAGCTGCTATAACTTTGCTTGGATCTTTTAAGTCTGTTACAAATAAATATATTACATATCTTAGACCTGCAGCTGTATTTCTAACTCCATGCGCTATATGAACCCATCCTCTATCAGTCTTAATCGGAACTGCACCTGCTCCATTCTTAACTTCTGTGATAGTATGATATACTCTTGGACTAACTAATATCTCTTCTTCAACTACTGGATTTAAGATATCATCACATAATCCAAAGCATATACCACTTCCATTCCCAGTCTCTATAAATCCATCCATTGGTCTTGTATAAAATGCATATTTACCATCTACAAATTCAGGATGAAGAACTACATTTCTTTGCTGAGGAGATACTGTTTTTAAGTTAGGAAGTCTCTCCCAAGTTTTAAGATCTTTAGTTCTGGCAATTCCTGCCTCTGCTACTGCAGAAGATAAATCTCCTGGTGCTGCATCTGGATCTTTAGCTTCTGAACAGAATACCCCATATATCCACCCATCTTCATGCTTAGTTAATCTCATGTCATAAACATTGGTTTCTTTTTCACAAGTATCAGGAAGCTCTATTGCATAATCCCAAAACTTAAAGTTATCTATTCCATTTGGACTCTCAGCAACTGCAAAGAAAGATTTTCTATCATTTCCTTCAACCCTTGCTACAACATAGTATTTACCATCTAATTCTATAGCTCCTGCATTTAATACAGCGTTTATCCCTAATCTTTCAATAAATAGCGGATTTGTCTTCTCATTGAAATCATATCTCCATACTAATGGAGCATGCTCACGTGTAAGTACAGGATATTTATATCTAGTAAAAATACCATTATACTCATCTGTAGGCTGATTTTTTCTCGTAATTAGGGTGTTGTACTTTGCTAATTCTCTTTCCAGTCTTTCTTTAAACATTACATTGTCCTCCTCACTATTTCGATACACATTCTGCTATTGTGATAAGGGCATTTCCAAGGTTCAACTATAGGCTTATCCTTATAAGGTTGTCCATCTTCTGATACCTTCCAAAACCACTCTCCACTATTTCTTTTATCTACAATAGTAGATTTTATATAATCCCACATATTCATAGCAGCATCACAGTACTTTTTATCCTTAGTTATTTGAAAATTATTATAAAAACCTATAACTGCTTCTGCTTGCACCCACCAAATTCTGTCTGTATCTAACTTTCCTTCAACACATTCATTATTCATCCCGTGATCAGAATAAGCAAGTTCATGTATTTTGGCAGCCACCTTAGGAATATAGGATCTAACATCTTCTGTAACTTCCTTATCACCTATTACTTCTGCAGCTCTATCAATTAACCAACAAGTTTCAATATCATGTCCAAATGACTTAACATCTATAGTTACATTCCATTCCTCATCAAAAAATATTTTAAATACATGCTGATTTTCATCATATATTCTTACCTTAAATATATCTAGGATGTAAAGTAACTGATTCTTTACTCTTTCATCTTTCCATACACTATAAAGATTTGTATATGCCTCTAATACATGAAGGTGTGTATTTGTAGTTTTCTTTGAAATCACCCCACATTCACTGAGCATTTCATTTGATTTCTCATTCCATTCTTCATCAAATTCTTCAAGGTATCCATACATGTCTTTACAGTGCATTTCTATAATTTCAAATAATTCTTTTGCTAGATCTAAAGCTTCTTCATTCTTAGTTGCCTTATAATACTCAGCCAAAGCATATATTGCAAAGGCTTGGTTATAGGTATGTTTTATACTATCTGTAATCTTCCCTGTATAATCAGCCATCCAAAAAACTCCGCCATATTTTTTATCTAGAAACACATTTTTAAGAAAATTATATGCATGTTCTGCATACTTTAAATTCTTTTTATCATGATTAAGATTATAAGTGGCTGAATAGAACCATAAAATTCTTGAATTTAGTATGCAGCCTTTTTCAGCCGTTTTGTCTAATTCCAAATTGTAAGTCATATAGCCATAGAATCCACCATTTTCTTTGTCCTGTAGCTTATCCCAAAATGGTACAATAACATTTTCTAAATGCTCTAACATTTCTAATGCCATTTTCATTATTGAATCTCTCCTTTACCTATTAGCCTTTTACAGCTCCAGCTGCAAATCCATTGTAAATATATTTTTGCAAGCATAAGAATAATACAGTAGTAGGAATCATGATTATTATGATACCTGCACAGATAACATTCCATTCTCCGCCATATGGTCCCATAAAGCTAAGTAATGATGTGGATATTGGTCTTGCTTCTTTTGAAGGTAAGTATAGATATTGGGTATAGAAATCATTATATATACCTACACCTTTTATAATAAGCACAGTTGCTATAGCCGGCTTAAGCAATGGTAATATTATTCTAAAGAATATATAGAAATAGCTTGCTCCATCTAACATTGCTGACTCATCCAAAGATACTGAAATTGAATCTAAGAATTGCATCATGATTATAATACTCATTACATCTGCGCCAATGTATAAGATTATTACTGATATTGGGGTATTAATTATTCCTGTTTCTGAGTTAAATGCTGTTCTCACGAACATATCTAAGTTAGACATAATTTTGTAAGTACAAATTTGAGTAGTTACCATTGGTATTAACATTGCTGTCATATATAACCCAAAAACTAACTTCTTTCCTTTGAAATCAAATCTTTGTATAACATAGGCTACCATTGAACCAAACATTATTACAAATAGTAATGAACCTAACATTATCACTACTGTATTTACAAAAC
Organism: Clostridium sp. TW13; assembly: GCF_024345225.1. Taxonomy (NCBI): domain Bacteria; kingdom Bacillati; phylum Bacillota; class Clostridia; order Eubacteriales; family Clostridiaceae; genus Inconstantimicrobium; species Inconstantimicrobium mannanitabidum. The sequence continues at coordinate 322,928 of NZ_BROD01000001.1, read as the reverse complement.
CTGTAAGCATACCTCCATCTACAAAGGCTTTTCTAAAATTCTCAAAATTTAAAAAGCTATGTGGAAGAGTTAGCTTACTTGCAGTACCATAAAATTCTGCTTTAGTCTTGAATGCACCAAAAAATACAACCAAAACAGGAATTATAAAAATTAAACTTGCAATTATTAAAGTAAAATATTTAAATGCAGACCAAAACATTCTCCCCATCTTGGAAGATTTATTTAAATCATATCCAGTTTTCTTTTCATTATTAACCTGAACATTTCCTTCCATAATTACTCTGCTCCTCCTTTACTTACTTTTTGAGAAATTATTGTTACTACTGCGACTATGATCAACACTATAATTGCCATTGCTGATGATAGACCCATATCCATATACTTGAATGCTGTGTTAATTGTATCTATAACGAAGGTGCTACTTCCATTTGCACCACCTGTCATGATATATGGAATTTCAAATACAGATATTGCACCTGAGATATTAAGGATTAATGAAAGTTGAACAATTCTCTTTATTGTTGGTAAAATAATATATTTAGCCTTGTCCCATTCTCCTGCACCGTCAATATCAGCTGCCTCTAATACATCACTTGGAACTGACTGTATTGCTCCTAATAGAATGACAAAGTTATATCCTAAGTATCTCCACATTGATGTGAATGCTAACGAGTAGTTAACTATATGTTCATTTCCTAACCACAATTGAACAAGATGTCCAAGGCCTAAGGCATTTAAAACTGAATCTAATGTTCCTCCTGGTTGGAAGAAGAAAACAAATATAAGTGATATAGCAACACTATTAATTAAATATGGGAAAAAGAATAATGCTTTGAATATTGATTTTCCTCTTATCTTCGAATTAAGTACTATTGCAAAATAGAATGCTATGCCTAATTGAATAAGTCCTCCTACAAAATAGTACAAACTGTTTTTCAATACTGCAAAATGTGAAGGATTGCTGAAAAGCTCTTTGTAGTTTGCTAGTCCAACAAATTCTTTATTTGGACTAAAACCATTCCATTTTTCAAATGAATATCCAAACATGGTCAATGCCGGATAATAAGTAAATGTTAATAATAAAACTAGCGGTATTAATAAGAATAGACATATTATCAAGGTTTTTTGTTTCTTATAGCTAAGCTTTGCAAACATCTATAACCCCTCCTGTTTAAATTAAGTTATCGGTAACGTTACATCTTTATTGTATTGTATACATTTTCATTTTTCAATAAGTTTTTTCAACTTCCTAAAAAGTGATAAGAAATCTGTATCGCAATCAAAAAAAAAGAATGTACTTATGGTACATTCTTTTTACATCTATATTCTTTTTACCGACTCTCTATCAACTAATAATCCTTTTATCAATATTCTACCAGACGGCCTGTCTTTCTGCTTTATTCTCTTTACTACAAGATCTATAGCCACCCTTGCCATCTCTTCTATATTTACTCTAACAGTGGTTATCTTAGGTGAAGACAGTCTTGCATGTATGCTATCATCAAATCCAACTACTGATATATCACTTGGAACTGAATACCCAAGTTCATTTAACTTTTTAATTGCAATATATGCAGCCTTATCACAGTTGCATACAAAAGCAGTCGGTGACTTTTTAGGGAAATCAATATCTATCCATTGATTATCATCAGATTTATCTGGCACAATCCATTCTTTTTTTATCTCTAAGTTATTTTCTAACATTGCTTTATAGTATCCCAAATAACGATCTTGAATACTTGAAGTAACGTTAAGGTTACCTATAAATCCTATTTCTTTATGTCCTCTTTCAATTAACTTATTCGTTAACTCATAAGTTGCGAAAAAGTTATCTGTAATTACAGAATCTACATTAAAGTTATTAGAGTAGAAATCTAAAAATACTGTGGCATAATTATATTTTGATAACTCCTTCAAATATTCTTTTGATATTTGTCCTAAAATTATTAAGCCATCAATCTTTTGCTCGAGTACCATTCTAGGAATATTTAATGTTTTCTCATCATTAGAATTTAATATATAAAACATAGCTGTAAAGTGTGACTTGTCCATCTCGTCATTCATTAGTTTATATAAATCCAAATAGAAATAATCTTCAACCCCAAAATATCTTTCAGCGGTTATAATTCCTATTGTATAATTTAGGTTTTCTTTTAAGGTTCTTCCTTTTGAATTATAAATGTATCCCAGCTCTTTTGCAGCTTCTAGAATTCTATTTTTCATTGCATCACTGATATCTTTTCTACCTGCTATAGCTTTTGAAACTGTTACCTTGGTTACCCCTACATAATCAGCTACATCTTGCATAGTAACTCTTTTTTCTTGCAAAAGTTTTCCCTCCCCTCAATAAGTACTTTTGATACCAACTTAAAAGTACTTAAAACTACACTTTTCTTGAATTATATGACTTTTAAAACTTTAATTCAATAGCCCCTTAAAATAATCTGTATTTATTATAAAATCAATTGGTTTTTTATCAAAATTACGATTTATTTCTATATTTTTTTGTAAACAATTACAAAAGTATTTTTAATTTTACTTTTACAAAAATAATAGGGAAACTATATACATAGCTTCCCTGTTAAATATTGGCAGGGGTAGTAGGATTTGAACCCACAACCAATGGTTTTGGAGACCACTACTCTACCGTTGAGCCATACCCCTTCATCAATAACAAATACAATATTAGCATAAGTTTTTATGTTTTGCAACTATACTTTTTTAGGTATTTATATAGCTTAATTAATAAATTAGCATTCATATATAGTTAATAAATATCAATTTCATATTTTTCAATATTAATTAATATTAATTTATTATTTTTTGAAATGCTTTTCAGCTATTTTCTTAGCTTTTATTTATTTTTTGTTGACAATTTATCAATTTCTTATTAATATTAATATATGAGATACAAGACAAAGACGTCTATCTAATTAGGGCGTCTTTGTCTTTTTTTATTGAATTTATTTATTTTATATGAAAGGAATGATTATTATGGAAATTAATTTAGCTGATAGTGCTTTCATCTTAGTATGTACTGCACTTGTATTATTCATGACACCTGGACTTGCTTTCTTCTACGGTGGAATGGTCAGAAGAAAAAATGTACTAAATACTATTTTATCTTCATTTTTTATTTGTGGACTAGCGTCGGTACTTTGGATTATCGTTGGATATTCCTTATCATTTGGGTCTGATAACTTTAGAATAATCGGTGGTTTTGATCATCTATTCTTTAACGGTGTTCTTAATACACCAAAAGCAGCTTACTCATCAACAATCCCTGAAACATTATTTGCTGCTTTTCAGATGATGTTTGCAATAATAACTCCAGCCTTAATAACTGGATCATTGGTAGAAAGAATGAAGTTTAAACCTCTTTTTATATTTGTAATTGCTTGGTCTTTTCTAGTATATTATCCACTTGCACATATGGTATGGGGTGAAGGTGGCCTAATAAGAAATTTAGGAGCTCTAGACTTTGCAGGTGGTAACGTAGTTCATATAAGTTCCGGTATTTCAGGATTAGTAGCTTGTATAATACTTGGTAAAAGAAAAGGACATGGTATGATATCTTACAAGCCTCACAATATACCTTTTGTGGTACTTGGTGCTGCTATTCTATGGTTTGGTTGGTTTGGTTTCAATGCTGGTAGTGCCTTAACTGCAGGTCCGCTTGCAGTACATGCTCTACTAACTACAAATACCTCTGCAGGTGCAGCTTTATTATCTTGGATGCTTGTTGAAAAAGTATTACATGGAAAAGTTACTGTATTAGGTGCTGCAACAGGTGCAGTACTTGGACTAGTTGCTATAACTCCTGGAGCTGGTTTTGTTCCAATCTGGGCATCATTAATAATCGGAGCTTTAGTGAGCCCAATTTGTTATTTCACTATGTCAGTTATAAAGAAGAAATTTGGTTACGATGATGCTTTAGATGCTTTTGGTTGTCACGGTACAGGTGGTATATGGGGTGGTATAGCTACTGGATTATTCACTGATAAATCTATAAACTCTGCTGCTCAATGGAACGGTCTAATATTCGGAGATACACATTTACTTGTGGTACAAATTATAAGTATTGTTATTACAATAGGCTTATCAGTTGTAGCTACATTCATTATTATGAAAGTATTGAAGGCTTTCATGGAAATAAGAGTTTCTTCTACAGATGAATCAAATGGATTAGATTTATCTGAGCATAGTGAATCAGCTTATCCATCATTTACTGGTCTTGATTAAGGAGGAAAATACTATGAAAAAAATTGAAGCTATAATCCGTCCAGATAAATTAGAAGAACTTAAAGAAGCATTACAAGCAGCTAATGTTCACGGAATCACTATAAGACAAGTTTTAGGATGTGGTAATCAACATGGATGGACTGAATATTACAGAAGTAATGAAGTGCTTATGAATCTTTTGCCAAAGGTTGAACTAAAAATTGTAGCAAATGATTCAGATGTAGAAAATATAGTAAGCATTATAATTTCAATTGCAAAAACAGGAGAAGTTGGGGATGGTAAAATATTTATATCAGATATATGCGAATGCATTAGAATTCGTACAGAAGAAAGAGGTCCATCTGCCATATAGCAACACTACGCTAATTTAATTTTGATTAATATAAATATATTAATACTACAAAATACAATTTCCTTAAAATATATTTTAAAATACACAAAAAGAGAGCAGTGATGCTCTCTTTTCTATTAAGAAAAGTAAAAAGGTTTAGACAAATTAAGTCTAAACCTTTAATACTCTATATCTGGCAGGGGCAGTAGGATTTGAACCCACAACCAATGGTTTTGGAGACCACTACTCTACCGTTGAGCCATACCCCTATGATACTTTTGAATTTTAACATATATAGTATTTTTTATCAAGCATTTATTTACACTTTCATATTAATTTCTTAACAAATCTTCAACAATTGCTTTCCTTTATTTTGGTATAATAAACCTATGATAATAACAAGTAACCCTAATAATAATTTAAGGGAGAAGGAGTTTCTTTAGCATATATAAACACCTTCTCCCTCCTCCTTATTTAATCAAATTCATATATTCTTTTGGAGATATGCCAACAATCCTTTTAAAAGCTCTATTGAAGGAGGCATGTTCTTTATACCCAACTTCATTTGCAACTTCGTATACCTTTATTCCAGGCTTCTTCAATAATTCTTTTGATATTTCAATTCTTAATTCTAATAAATAATCTAAAAAGTTTTTTCCAACTTTTCTTTTAAATAAATCACTAAAATAATTAGGATTCAGGTATACCTTACCTGCAACCTCAGTTAATGAAATATCTTTATTATAATTTTCTCTAATGTATTCTTTGACAAATTCAATCATTCTTTCACTTCTACTATCTCTTAATACCTTAATTTTATCAAACACATCATGAAAATAATTTAAGATATATGCTTTTGCACATTCTATTTGTTTAGCATATCTTATATATTCCTTAATGCTAATGCCTTCAGCTTCTTTATCATCATAGACATTAGAGAAATCTTCTATTTTAAATTTAGCTAAATCAATTAACTTTATTAATGCATTTTTAAACATTTCAGGTTTAATTTTATTATCTCGTCCAAATTTAATTAATGCTTGAAATTCATCTCCAAATTTTGTCTTATCACTTAATTCAATTGCTGCAACTAATTTATCTAGCATTTCTTCTATCAGCTGCTTATCAACTGTTGAATATGAGTTTAAATTAACATTAGCATCCCCATAGAAACCATCTAGAAGTTTTTCACAACATATTTTATAAGCCCTTTGTATATCATTATCAACAGATTGGATACTATATATTATCTCTCTATTATTTAATACTAAACTGTCTAAAATCTTTAGTATTACTTCCTCATATTGGTTGCTATAAACAATAATGACTTCATTTTCATTTTCATATTCACACATCATGGCAAAATCATAAAAATTATTACTATTTGCTTCTATATACATTTTTATTGTTGAGCTCTTATCTTGCAGTATTTTTGTTGAAACTACAACCATTTGAAAATCACTAACATCAATATTACCAATTAAATTCTTATCACTATCATTTTCTGATACCTTACCAGATATTATTTGCAAAAGTGCATTGGTCTGTATAATATTATTACTCATTTTTATACTTTTTTCATATTGCTTTGAATCAATAACTTCCTTTTCTATGCTTCTTTTAATATCTTGTAGCATAGTAATAAAATCTTGGTTATTTACAGGCTTTAGTAAATAATCAGAAGCACCATTTTTTAATGTTTCTCTAACAAATTTGTATTCATCAAATCCACTTAAAGCAATTATTTTCGATTTTATTCCATATGATTTTAATTGTTTGATAAGTTCTATTCCATCCATAACAGGCATTTTAATATCTGTTATTATTACATCTGGAGGATTTTTTATAATCATATCAAGCGCAATTGCCCCATTACTGGCCTCACCTACAACTATGAACTCTGTTCCCGCTCTTTCTATAATTTTTCTCATACCTGCACGTATAAGCTTATCATCGTCAACAATAATAATATTCATACTCATCCCTCCACAAATTGATTTTACCATCAATTTATATTTTTTAAAAGGTTTACAATAGTTTAATTTTTACTAATCTGCTATACTAATATTACGTGTAACTTAACAAATTACAAATTACCTCACATATAATAAGGATTGATATTATGAATAATATTTTTTTAAATTTAAAAAAGCGATTTATGGATTTTTCAATATATACTAAACTAATTGTAAGTTTTCTAACTATAGTATTATTTTTAGTTATAATTTCATTTGTAGATTTTTTTTATTACAAAAATGACAAAACTAAAAATACCTTAAATACAATTTCTCAAATGAATAATCAAGGTCTTACTGAAATAGACTCTTATATAAAAGATATAGAAAAATTAACTCAGCTACCTCTTTTCTACAAAAACTCAAACATACTATATAATTTAAAAGAAAGTAATTTAGATCCAAATAAAATAAATGATATGGAAACTGATACGAATTATATATTTAATAATATATTTGCTTTAAAAAATGAAATTCATTCTGTTTTTCTTTTTAATCTTAATGGTAAGAGTTTGTATAAAATACCAGGTTCATCACTATATACCCCTTACTATCCATCAAACGAACGTTGGTTTCAAGAAAGTATACAGAACTTCGGAAAACCTGTATTAACTCCAATATATAAAATAGACTATATAGCTGATAAGCAACTTGGTTCCAGTTACTTGTTTAATATATCTAGAGCCTTAATAGATTACGATATGGGAAAAGTTGAGGGTGTTATATCCATAAACAGTAATGTAGATGTCTTAAAAAACTTTCTACAAAAATTACTTATATATGATAAACAAAGAATTCTATTGATTGATCACAACAATAATATAATCTACGATACAATTGAAGATAATATTGGAAAACCATTAAAAAGCACTTCTATAAATCTTACAGATGATGAAATAAAAAAAGGATCTATAAACATAGACAATACAAATTATATTATAAAAACCAATAAATCTAGTTATTGTAATTGGACTATAGTTAATTTAATACCAACTCAATCGTTAAATAAACAAATAACTAATTTAAAAAATTATAGCATATCAATAACAATTTTGTTTATATTGCTATCACTTGTTTTTATAGTTCTTTTATCTAAACAGATTGTTCGACCTATTCAATTACTAACTAAAAAAATAAAATTAGTGGAAAGTGGTGATTTAGATGTACATCTAACACTTACTTCAAATGATGAGATTGGTAAGTTATCTAGAAGTTTTGACAGCATGATAATAAAATTACGCGAATTAATTAATGAAGTTTATGTTGATAAAATCAAACAAAAAGAACTTGAAATGAATATGTTGCAAAATCAAATCAATCCACATTTTCTTTACAATACACTTGAATCTATTCATATGATGGCTGAAATAAACGATGATGCTGAAGTATCAGAAATGTCTACTGCTTTAGGCTCTATACTTAGATATGGGCTTAATACTCGTATAAAGTTAGTCTCCCTTGAAGATGAGATTAACAATATAACTCTATATATGCAGCTCCAAAAAATTCGTTTAGATAATATAGAAGATTTAATTATTGACGTTGATAAAGAACTTTTAAAAACAAAAGTTTTAAAGCTAATACTTCAACCTATAGTTGAAAACTCTATATATCACGGATTAAGCAGTATAGCTGAAGGTGGAATAATAAGCATAAATATTTATATTTTAGATACCAATTTAATAATTGATGTTGTAGATAATGGACAAGGAATGGATAAGGATACCCTAGATAAATTGACAGGCTACATAAATGGGTTTAATGATAGCTTTAAATCAATTGGTCTAAGAAATGTAAACCTTCGTCTTAAACTACATTATGGGAATTCTTATGGCCTCGAAATATTTAGCTCTCCTGAACAAGGAACCTTAGTTAAAATTAAAATACCATTACTATAAATTATTAAAATTGTTTATGAAAAGAATAAAAAGGAGAAATACACTTCTCCTTTTTATTGATTTACAACTTTTTTTCTCCACAAATCATTATATCTTTTTATTACCTTATCTGGATTATTTGAAGTTAAATATTCCTTGAATATATCATTTAATGGATAGCCAAACTTAATTAATGCATTAGTTAAGTTTTCTGTACTTCCACTTTCTGTACCTCCATTTTCTGAACTTACTATAGGGATATTATATGAGAATAATTCATCTAATATCCAATTATTGAATGAATTATTCTTCATGGAACTCAATATGTTACAAGCGGAAGCATAGTTTCCCTCATAAAATAACCATTTTAATAATTTCTTTGCCTCTTCCTTATGCTTACAGTTCTTTGATATGGCGAATCTCCAATCTCCATTCTGTGTTATTAATTTCGCTTCTGGAAACGGAAACATTCCTATATTTTCTTTTGCACATCCTAGTTCTAACAACTGACTAGGATACCAAGTTCCAGTAAAAGTCATTGATACACTCCCATTCGCTTGATCCACTTTGAACTTGCTCCAATTAGGCTTATTAAGATCACTTTCAATAAACTCTCTTTGCTTCATTGTTTCTAAAAACTTTAGTGAATAATATAAACCACCATCATCACTAAATAAATCTCTTGTTAACAAATCATCCCCATATTGCATTCTTCCAGTATTCTCTACAGGTAGTACAAATCCTTCTGCATATACAGTTAATGGCCATTTATCTCCTGCATTAATGGCAAATGGAGTAATTCCTACAGCTTTAAGTTTCTCACATGCTTTATAAAATTCATCTAAAGTCCTAGGTACACTTTTTATGCCTGCTTTTAAAAAGGTCTTTTTATTATAAACAATACCATCATATCCTACACTACTGTTCACTGCATATAATCTTTTATCTTCACCAACACCTGTAAAATAACCTCTTAGATTATCCTTTGTAAAACCTAAATCATCAATTGGTTCATAATAAAGATGTAAATTTTCTGTTTTAGCATCAGTAGGTATTATAGTTATATCTGAACTCTCTCCTACTGATGCTCTTATCTTTAATATCTCATTTGGGTCCTTTATCCCTTCAAATGAAAGCTGAATATTAGGATTTAAAATCATATACTCTTTTGCTAAATCATTTAATTTATTGTCAACTAAATCTGTTCTATTGGTTGTTACTTTTAAACTTATCTTTTCTTGAACAATACTTTCTGTTTTACTTGTATTTTTCCTACTTGAATAATATAGAGCAATACTAGACAATATAATTACAACCAAAATATAAACAAGATTCTTTTTTAATCTATCCACGTAAATCATCCCTTTTCATCTAAAGTATACCAAACATGTTAATTAAATTATATGACATAATAATTAAAACATTCAACTTCTATTTGATAATCTTATCAATTCAAATCAACATTAACTATCTATTTTCCTAGGAAATAATGCTCTCATTCTACTGTTCATATAAAATATTCTTTTATTCTAAATATCTCTTATAAGATTTATCCGATAGCTAGCATCCGTAACACTCCAATCTTATATGAAACTCCTCTTCCTAAAGTCAGATGAGTAAGCGATTCACACTAAATCATAGATTTAGGTTCTCTGCTTAAGTTGAAGATAACGGCTGCACGCTCCTGGATAAGTTCAACTAAGATTCAGATGGGGATCAAACCCCACCTGAATCAAGTTTCACTTGATACTATCTCAAACAAAAAAAGTTAGAAATTCATCGAATTTCTAACTTTTTAAATTTGGCAGGGGCAGTAGGATTTGAACCCACAACCAATGGTTTTGGAGACCACTACTCTACCGTTGAGCCATACCCCTATATTTTCATCAACAAAAGTATTCTATCATAAATCAAATAACTTTGCAATAACCTTTTCTTAATATAAAACATCTCCAGAAAATAAATAATTCCATATGCTTTCAAATATATAACTACTTATATTAAAAAAGCTGTTGAACTACTAAAAAAAATTAGTTTCAGTGGTTCAACAGCATATTTCCTCAAAAAAATTAGTCATTTACTTGGAATCCAGCTAAACTTATCTTATTCTTTATTTCTCTCATATTATTAGATTTCACTCTAATAATTATTTCTTTTAAATCTCTAACACTATTAGGATTAATTACAACAAAACTAATAATATCTCCATGATTCTCTGCTACTATTTTAGATAGCTTTGATATTTGCCCTGGTACATCATAAGCAATAACCGAAAGCCTGTCCCCTTGATTAAGTCCAAAAATATTCGTAAATTGTTTAAATACAGCCTTATGTGTTAATATTCCAAGAAATTTATCTATTTCTTTATCAACAACAGCAACAAAGGATACATTCATCTTTTCTAACAAAGCTACTGCATTCTCTATTTCCTCATTTGCTCCTATTGTTGGCATATCAGTCCTCAAGAAATCTTCTACTTTATTATTAGTTAAAAAAGTATCCTTATCTTCATCTCCTGTGAAAAACTTTTCATAAATTTTATTAATTTCAATTGATCCCTTGAAATTCTTACCATCTACTACTGGTATTGATAATAAACCCTCAGTTTCCATCACTTTTAGTGCTTCCCCAATTGGTAAACTTGGACTTACTATTGTCAGCATATTTTTTTTCATCATTATAGTTTTTGCTAACATAATTATCTTGCCCCCTTATTAATTTATCATTTATCTATAACTTAATCCAACTTAAGGTTTTGGATTGAATTAATGATCTCTTGCAAGTACTTAGTGTAACTATCCTTAATTTCTGTATTTAACGCTAGTATTTTTATATTCTTATACTCATTTAATACTTTTGTTAGAGCATCTGTCTTTTCTGAGTTATCTAGTATAATTATACCATTATCCTTGTCAATTTGCTTCAATAATTCCTTTAATTTATCCTCAGAGTTATCCACGCTAATCTTATTATAATTTATTCCTATTCCATTAATCAAATATTCTAAATTATCACCAAATAGAACTACAGATTTTCCTTTAAATGATTGAACACTCTTTTTTAATTTATCTTTTTTACTATCTATATCCTTTATTATATTATTATATTGCTTTTCATATATATCCTTGTTTTTTATATCTTTTTCTTCTATAGCACTTTTTAAATTATATAAAGCTATCTTATGTTCTTCTGGACTTATCCAATAATACTCATTAGGAATATTGTCTTTCTCTTGAGATGAAGTTGATTTGCTTCTATTTATCACTTTAATTCCTCTGGAAAGATCCACTATTCCTACCTTTCCTTTTTTTAAGTTTTCTATAAACTTATCTGCCCAAGGTTCATTTCCTAAGCCCATATAAAGAAAAATATCCATTTTTGATACACTGTTTATTGAATTTTGTGTGAAATTAAAGTTTTTCATTTCATTACAATCATTAAACATAAGAGATAAATTATGCTTATCACCAATTATATCCTTGCACATATTATAAAGATATTTATTGGTTGTCATTATGTTAAGATATACATCTCTATCAGCATTGCTTTGAACATTTACTTCTTCATTTGCTTCTACTTGTATCTGAGGACTAACAATTTTATAATAATTTAATCCTAGAAAAAAAAATATATTTATGAAAACGAACATAAATGTTAGTTTTTTTAGATTGATTTTTTTCACGATTTCGCACCTCGCTTATGGTAACATTTTATATCTAATTGTTTTATTTTTCAATATCAAATTAGTTACAAATTTCGCTTTTCATTTCATATAAAGTTGGATAAAATAATAAATGATGTTTTATTTACTCAGAAAGGAGTGCTAAAATGGAATTTATTATAGATTCAGTACAAGATACCTTTGAACTTGGAAATAAAATAGGATCACTTGCAAAAGCTTCTGATATTTTCTGTCTTACTGGAGATCTTGGCACTGGCAAAACTCATATTACCAAAGGAATTGCAAAAGGCTTAGGGGTAACTGACAACATAACCAGTCCTACTTTTAATATAGTAAATGAATACCATAGCGGAAGATTAATACTATATCATTTCGATGTTTATAGGGTTAATGATCCTGATGAAATATATGCTATTGGCTTTGATGAATATATATTTGGAGATGGAGTTAGTGTAATTGAATGGGCAAATTATATTGAAGAATTGATACCAAAAGAATACGTTCATATACACATACAAAAGCTTCCTGAGCTTTCAGATAACCATAGAAAAATAACCATAAAATATTTTGGAGATAAGTATTCTTATCTAAAGGAGTTAGAAAGATGTTAATTTTAAGCGTAGAATCTGCAACCAGTGCTGCCTCTGTAGCATTAATTAAGGATGATGGTCTACTAGGAGAATACACATTAAACTATAAAAAACAACATTCTGTATTATTGATGAGTTTAATTGATAATTTATTAAAGGATAATGCCCTGACAATTAAGGATGTGGATGCATTTGTAGTTTCAAAAGGACCTGGTTCATTTACAGGACTTAGAATAGGTATGGCAACTGTTAAAGGACTATGTATGGGTTCTAATAAACCATTAATATCTGTATCATCTTTAGACGGCTTAGCTTTTAACGAATTAAATTTTTCAGGGATTATATGCCCTATCATGGATGCATTAAGAGAAAATGTGTACACAT